>JADGNP010000397.1 GCA_017883425.1 Candidatus Sulfotelmatobacter sp.
GGTGAAACCAATGGCGGCCTCAGTCTGGTCTGGTTATCTTACGTTCGGATTAATCTCGATGCCGGTGCGTCTGTTCTCGGGCGCGCGCAGCAGCGGCATTTCCTTCAACCAGCTTCACAGAACGGACCACCATCGGGTCAAGCAGCAACTGATTTGCCCGGCGGACAACCAGGTTCTCGAGCGTAGCGATATCGTCAAGGGCTACGAGTACCGCAAAGACGAATACGTCATCATCGATCCCGAGGAGATCAAGAAGATCGAGCCCAAGACCGCGAAGACGATGGAGATCCTGGAATTCGTGAAGTCGAGCGAAGTGGATCCAGTGTACTTCGAGTCGTCGTATTACATGATTCCCGATGAAGCCGGCCGCCGCCCCTATGCGCTGCTTACCAAGGCGCTGGAGGAGAGTGAGTTCGTCGCCATCGCCAAGCTCACCATGCACAACCGCGAATACACCGTTTTCCTGCGCCCGCATAAAGGTGGAATGATGCTGCACACCATGTACTACGCGGAAGAAGTTCGCGAGGTCGAGTCGTTCGGCGCTCCCGATGTGGAGATTAAAGAGGCCGAAATTAAGGTTGCGCATCAGCTCATTGAAGCGCTGGCGGGCGAGTGGGATCCGGAGAAATATCACGACACCTTTCAGGAAAACTTGAAGAAGCTGATTGAGGCGAAGTTGGAGGGTGGTGAAATCCAGGCCGTCGAACAACCGAAGAAGCTGGCCCCGGTAGTGGATCTGATGGCGGCGCTGAAAGAAAGCCTGGCCCAGACGAAGAAGCCCGCCGCGTCGGAAAAAATTGCGGAGATGCCAGCCGAGGGCCAACAGAAAACACGCCGCGGGCGCGGCTGAATCCGCTGTAGAGACGCGGCTGGCCGCGTCTCCTGCGTGCAGCACCCGAAATGTCGCGTCCCAGAGTTTCCCGTTCGGTCGGAGATGCGGCAAGCAGCGTCTTTACAACGGCCTTTTCTTTTCGACCCGGAACCTGCGTCCGGCAACCAAAATTACCTCTGACCGCTTCTCACCAGAGCGGAGGAAAACTGGCGAGCTTCGCTCGCCTGGACGGCCGAGGGCGGCCGTCCCTATGTGATTCTGGTCCTGATTTCCCCTCTCGACCCGGTTCCCGATACAATATCGGTTTCCGCGCAACGCTAACTTTTTCTACGGAGTTTGAATGAAGCGGTTTCTCTGGCTGGGGTTCGTGCTGTTTCTTTATGTGATCTGTAGCGGTTGCGGCGACACGTTCCGCCCAATTATTATCCCGAATCCTCCAACGTTTCCCGACCCGCGGGCGGCCCACACCGTGGTCTCCATCAACGATAACGGAACCGTCGTGCCCGGCAGCGCCATGGTGATCGATGTCTCCGGCGATACGGACATGAGCGTTGCCAGCGTGGGCCTCGCTCCGGTCCATGCCGTGCAGCAAACCGCCAACCAGGTCCTGGTCGTAAACCATTCGGTGACGGGCGCGGTGGCCGATTCGATTACCAAGCTGAGCTTTAACGGCACGACCATCAGCGGCGCCACCACGGTCAGCCTGCCGCCGAATTCGGCGCCGAGCTTTGTGGCTACCACCGAGTCGAGCCAGGCCTACGTGTTGCTGCCCGGCTACGTACCTCCGTCGGTCGGCGTGGTCAATACCAGCACCAACAATCTGGTTCACACCATCCCCGTGGGGAACACGCCGGTTGCCATGGCGGAGACGCCGAACAGCCAGAAGCTCTACGTGGCCAACCGGGACGACAACACCGTCAGCGGCTTCAATACCATTGACCGGTCGCAGAGACCTCTCGACCTCAATGGTTTCTCTTTCTCTGCGCCGCTCTGGGTGATTGCGCGCTCCGACAGTCAGCGCGTGTATGTGCTCAACGGCAATAGCGGCAACGCATTCTTGAGCGCAATTGATACCACCGCCACCGTCGGCGATAAAGTGGTCGACATCATCGATAGCGGCGTTATTCCCCCGCTTGCCGCTTACATGCTCTACGACGGACATCTGAACCGGCTGTACATACCGGGAGGCAACCAGTTGACGATGCTGGATGTCTCGCAATCCACACCGCAGGTTCTTACGGGAGGCCCGATCACGATTCCTACGGTTGCACCCAGTTCGCGCGGCGCCGCGGACCCCTGCTCGAGCACCGCGACCGCAACCTTGAATACTGTTGCCGTCGCCGCCCTGCCGGATGGCAGCCGAGCTTATGTCGGGTCTTACTACGAAGACCTGTCCGACAATATCTGCCCGCAGGTGACGGTGATTGACGTCGCGAGCAACACTATTAAGAGCTACTTTGCGGTGCCGGGAGTTCCTGCCTACGATGCCCTCTGCTCCCCCACGATTCCGTTGCCGCGAGTGCGCTTCCGCTTGACGATGGCCGCCGGCGGTGACAGCACCCGTGCGTACCTGGCTAGTTGCGATGGAGGTAGGGTCAACATCATCGATACGTCCAGCGACACCTATGTCTTGAATCTACCGGCTCCAATCGGTTCGCGCCCGCCGATTCCGCCTGCCCCGCAGAACCCGCCGCAGAATCCGGTTTTTCTGATTGCCGGCCCGTAGCGTAGTGTCCTGAAGTTCGGGGCACAAATCCACATTGTCATCCTGAGCGAAGCGAAGGATCTGTTGTCTCTTGCACCGACAAAAAAGCAGATCCTTCGCTTCGCTCAGGATGACAATGTGAACGCATGTAGCAAATTTCGCGTTGATAGAGTTGGATGAGATGCAGTGCCGAGCGACTAACGACTAACGACTAACGACTAACGACCGAGTCTCTATCCCGCGACGGCAGCGCGGTCCAACGCCCGGCGGCGGTTGTAGCGCAGCGCCATATTCATGAAAACGTTTCCGCTGGAAGTATTGAAGCCCATCACCAGGGCTTCTGTGTCTTCACTGCTTTTGCTGCCCTGCTCGGAAGTGTGCAGGGTTGGGGGACGAACATGAAAGTGAAATCCCTGGTCGTTGAGCGTGGTGACGGCGTTGCCAATGATCTGGTTGGCCAGCTCACAGACCGCCTCGCGCACCAGATCGTCGTCGGCCTCGGATACTTCGACGCCGGCCAGGCGGCTGGCGAGCTGCACCGCTGTTTCCAGGTCCACATCAAAAATGATCCGTCCTTCAATCTCGCCCGTGAGGTAAACCTCGGCAGCGATCCCTTTCCGCCGGTACGCCTCTTCTTCCATGCTCAGGTTCTCGATGGAAATGGGCGACTCCAGCCCCTGCGCCAGGACGGCATCGGCCGAGTTAATGAAAGGCTGAATCAGGTCCATCCGCATGACTACGCCCCAGCTCCGGCGCCGCGCGAAGTCGTTCCGTCGTCACGCATCACGTACTTGATGACTTCATAGAGAACTTCCGGCTTCACGGGTTTCTGCACGAAGTGACGGGCACCTCGCTGCAAGGCGGCCACGATGTTCTCCTGGTAGCCGACCGACGACACCATTACGATGCGGGCGCTCGGATGGTCGCGCACGATCTTCTCCGCCGCTTCGATGCCTTCCATCTGCGGCATGGTGATATCCATCAGAACGATGTCGGGTGTGAGCCGTTCGTACTCGCTGATCGCCGAAACTCCGTCGCCCGCCTCGCCGACTACCTGGCCGCCGAATGTTTCGACCATCCGGGCCAGGTTCTTGCGGGCGAACACGGAGTCATCGACGATCAGATAGCGCACCGGTTGTCCGTCTTCGCTCCGTTTTACGGGCGCAAACTTTTCCATGGCACTCCTCCCCAGCTACCACTTAATCACGATCTACGCACTTAAGGTAGATAACTCTAGTTACTTCCGACACTGGTCGCCCGCTTGACGTCGGTGGTGTCCCCCCGGCTGCGGTCGGGCGCGCATTGGGCCTGCAAAATACTGGGCAGATCCGGGAGGTCCGCGATGCGCATCGCGTAGCCGCGTTCGATGGCCACCTTGGGCATGCCGAAAACTACGCATGTCTCCCGGCTCTGCGCCACGGTGAATCCCCCGGCTGCCCGAATCTCTCCCAGGCCGACCGCCCCATCTTCTCCCATGCCGGTCATCAACACGGCCATGGCTTGCGGACCAAACTCCTCGGCTACGCTGTGGAACAGCACGTCCACCGAAGGGCGGTGCCCGTTCACCGGGGCTTCCTCCGCCAGCAACGCCACGTTGCCCAGCGGCAGTTTCTTCACTTTCATGTGCCGGTTCCCCGGACAAATGAGAGCTCGCCCGGCTACCAGCAAGTCGCCCGATTGCGCTTCCTTCACCCGGATGGGGCAGCTCTCGTCCAGTCGCTTGGCAAACAGTTCCGTGAACCCGTCCGGCATATGCTGTACCACCAGAATACTGCCCGAAAATTCCACCGGCAGATGCGAAAACAGGTATTGCAAGGCGTTCGGACCGCCCGTAGACACGCCGATGGCGACGATGCGCGTGGGCACGACAGGCGGTAGCTTGCTCAGCTGCTGAGCGTGTGTTTCCCCCGGCAGGAACTGTGTCTGCACCCCCACGCTCTGCGCCGCGGCCCGAATCTTCTTAATCAACTCGTTGGCAATTTCGGGCATGCGCGCGGAAACATCCTGCGGCTTGGCCACGAAATCGAACGCGCCGAGCGCCAGTGCCTTGAGCGTGATCGCCGCCCCGGATGCATGAGAGCTGACCACAATGACCGGCAGCCGCCAGCGCCGCATGATTTCTTTCAGCGTATCAATCCCGTTCAGTCCGGGCATTTCGAGGTCGAGCGTCACCACATCCGGAGAGAGGTCCTCGATTTTCTTCAACGCAAAATGGCCGTCCATCGCCGTACCCACAACTTCGATCGAGTCATCCTGTTCGAGGATCTTGGGAATCAGCTTGCGCATCAGAGCCGAGTCATCCACCACCAGAACCCGCACTGGCTTTCTCATGACTGGCCCCCTGCCGTGCAGTGTGCCCGCGTCTCACCAGTCTGGAGCCTGCCCCCGCTCGTCGACAGCAGACCTGCCATCCGCGTGCTGGTTGCATCCGCCCGCCCGCGCGTGAAGCGATCCATCAGGGCGATCATGTTCAGGATGAGCACCACCCTCCCATCGCCCAGAATCGAAGCCCCACTGACCAGGTCGGTCGTGATCGACTGATCATCGAGCGCCTTGATGACCAGCTCTTCTTCGCCCTCCAGTTCGTCAACGACGACGCCGAACTTGCGGTCCCCACTATTGATCACCAGCACGAAGACCTTACGTCGCGCTGTTTCCGGGCCGTTCGGGGGCTTCGAGCCCAGGCGCAGCAGAGGCAACACGTCGTTGCGCAGTTGCAGCACGTCGTAGTGCTCCACCTGATGGATCTCTCCTTCAAACGTGCGCGCGATCTCCGCCACCGCGTTCAGCGGCAGGGCGTAGAGCCGCCGCTCCACGCAGAAGAGCAGCGCTCGGATAATGGCTAGCGTCA
>JADGNP010000051.1 GCA_017883425.1 Candidatus Sulfotelmatobacter sp.
GCCGTGGCCGCCTTTCACCCAGCAACCGAAGCGGCGGCCGTAAAACTCAGCGCCTCCGGTGCAGTTCACATGCAGGGTCTGAGCAACATTTTCCTGCCAGCCGGCAACCGACATGATGACCTTGAATGTCGAGCCGGGCGCAAGCTGCGCCTGAATCGCTTTGTTCAACAGCGGCTTGTCGGGATCCGTGACCAGCTTGTTCCATTCGTCGCGGGACACGTGCACGGCAAAATCGTTGGGATCAAACGCAGGCCCGCTCACCATGGCAAGGATCTCGCCCGTGCGCGGATCCATGGCCACGATGGCTCCATTTTTCCCTGCCAAAGCCTCTTCGGCGGCAATCTGCAAATCGATGTCCACCGTCAGCCGAAGTTGTTTGCCGGGGACAGCTTCGGTTTCTCCCAGCCGTCCTACTTCGCGGCCGTGGCTGTCGACCAGGGCCTGACGCGATCCGTTCTGGCCCATCAGCATCGTGTTGTACTGGCGTTCCACCCCGGAAATGCCGACCACGTCCCCCGAGTTGTACAGTTCGAACTGCGGCTGGTTCAGCATGTCTTCGCTGACTTCGCCAACGTATCCGATCAGGTGTGCCATGAACCCGTTGCGGGGATACAGGCGGCGGTGCGCCATGATCGTATCCAGTTCCGGCAACTCGTTGCGATGCGCTTCGATGAACTGCAGTTCGTCGGGAGTGATGTCTTCCTTGAGAAAAATCGGCTGGTACTGCGGCATCGACGCGAAGCGCCGTATGCGCGCCCGCACCTCGTTGGGATCAAGGTGCAGTCCCTGGGCAATCAAATCCGCGTCGGCAGCCAGGTCGCGCGAGGAGTCGCGCAGCAGCAGCGCGGAAAACGACGGATAGTTATCGACAATCGTGCGCCCTTCGCGATCCAGGATCTTGCCGCGGGGCGCGAGCACGGGCACATTGCGAATGCGGTTCTTTTCGGCAGCCAGCGAGTAGTAGTCGCTCTGCATCACCTGCAGGCGCCACAGCCCGTAGGCGAGCACCAGGAAGATGCCGAGGATAATGTATTGCGCCGCCGTAAGGCGGATCGCGGAAATTTTTTCGTCGCGGCCGAACATCAGTTGTCAGTGGCCAGTTGCCAGTTGCCAGTTAAGACTGCTGAGAGCCTTCCGGTCCGCAACGTGTCACTATCCTCGCTCAGTCAGGTGAAGTAGTAGTTAGGAGTATTGTAATGCTTGCGGCTGTCGCGGCGTTGCCGAAGAAGGTAACGGAAGTCACAGCCTGAGCAGGTCTCGCTGGCAACTGACTGCTGGCAACTGGCAACTGCCTTCACGTTCTCTGCTTAAACTTGTCGAGCAGGAAGAACAGCACCACTCCAAGGAAGGCGTTCGAAAAACCGGCCAAAATTACGTGGGGCCAGTTCCATGTCTGGCTCATATTGACCAGTCCACGGGCGACGGTGAAATGAACAGCAGAATGGACCAGGTAAAACCCCAGCGTCACCAGCAGGCGGGCGCCGGCGTTTTCCACGTCGAGCTTCACTCCCAACGACGAAGCTCCGTAGCCCACCACGGTCTTGGCGATTCCGTAGATTCCGATCGGATTGTGGCCCAGCATGTCCTGCGCCAGGCCAATGACGGCCCCGGTGAACAGGCCGGCAACGGGACTGCGGCGCGCCATGGCAAAAAAGATCGTCACCAACAACGGCAGGTCAAAATAGACCGCAAAGCGGGGAAACCGGAGCGGCAAAAACGCCTGCACGAAGAGTGCCAGCAGCGGAACGCCAATCGTTACCGGGATGCTGAACCGGTAGACTTCAACCTGCTCCCCTGATGTGTAGGTAATGGGCACGCTATTGTGGGCTGCTCTCGTCGGCAGGCGGCTGCGAATTGGCCGGCGGCGTGGTTGGTGCGGTTGGTTCGGCCGGTTTCGGGGGTGCGCTCGTGGGTGTGGTTTGGGATGCGTCCGGCTTTCGTCCTGTCACTGTGCCGCCCGCAGCACCGACGCTCTTCTGTCCGGTGGACGTCCGATCCCCTGCCTTCCCTGCTTGCCCCGCCGCTGGCGCGCTGGGAACATTGCTAGATGGATTCTTGGCAGCCGGTGTTGTTGGGGTAGCCGCGCCGACGGGTTTGGCGGCAGTGTTCCCGACGGGGGACTTGGCAGATCCCCCCGTAGCGCCTGCTGGGTTCGCATCCGTGGCCGGCTTGTCGGGCACGGACGGCAGCCGTTGCGCCAGAATATCGGCAGCGCGGACGCGAACATTCTCTTCCGCCGTGGCCTGCCTTTCCTGCTTCTCGACCAGCACCAGCACTTCTTCCAGTTTGCTCAAGTTGGCGGCCGGCTTGATCTTGATATTCAGAAATAAATCCTTGCCGCTTCCAACCTTGATCACAGTACCAACCGGCAAGCCTTTGGGGAAAATCTGGTCCCCCCCGCTGGTCAGCACGGTTTCGCCCACCGGAACTTGCTCATCGCTCATGACGCGTTCGAGCGCCACTTCGCCATTGGCGGTGCCACGCAGCACTCCTTGCAGCCGCGTCTTCTCGAGGAGGGCGCCTACGCCACTGCTTTGGTCGCTGATCAACAGCACCTGCGAGACGGACGCGTAGACGAGCAGCACCTTGCCGACAATGCCGTCGGCCGTCATTACCGCCATGTCGCGTTTGATGCCTGCGTTCTCACCTTTATCGATATACACGATGCGGGAAAGGTCGCTGCCGCTGGAGCCGATCACCTGCGCGGCCACGGTCCGGGAGATGAATTGTTCTTTGAAGGCCAGCAGGGTTTGCAGTCGCCGCGCCTGGGCGGCGTCTTCGGCGAGGCGCACTCGCTCCAGCCGCATCTGTTCAATCTGATCTTTCAGCTGGCGGTTCTCGGCCCGCACGCCGCGCAGGTAAAAATAGTTGTGCCAGAGATTGCCGGTGCTGTTCTGGGCCCAGACCAGAGCGCGCTCGAAAGGAGTGATTGCCCCCACCGTCCAGATACGGATCAGACGCGTGTTGGCTTCATCATTACCGCTGCGCTTGACCTGCACCGCCAGCCCGAGCACTTGTAGAAACAAGACTCCTACAAGAATGATCAGGTTGCGGTAGCGGCCGAGTACAGATTCCATAACGTCAGTTGCCAGTTGCCAGTGGTCAGTTGCCAGTTTGTCGAGGCCAGAGGTCGGTGAGTACCGAGTCGCCACTGGTCAGATGGGTTTTTAACTGGCAACCGGCAACTGGCTACTGGCAACTGTTTCTTATTCGATCGAGATCTTCCTGAGCAGCTTGAAATCGCTGAGCATCTTGCCGGTGCCCAGCACGACGCTGCACAGCGGGTCGTCGGCGATCGAAACCGGCAGGCCAGTTTCTTCGCGGATGCGTTTGTCGAGGTTCTTGAGCAGCGCGCCACCGCCGGTGAGCACGATGCCGCGGTCGCTGATGTCGGCCGAAAGCTCCGGAGGCGTCCGCTCGAGCGCCACGCGGATCGCGTTCATGATGGTCGAAACACACTCGCTAAGGGCCTCGCGGATTTCGCCGTCATCGACCGTAATCGTCTTGGGCACGCCCTCGATCAGGTTGCGGCCTTTGATCTCCATGGTCATCGGCTTGTCAAGTTGGTGCGCGGAGCCGATTTCCATCTTGATCTGCTCGGCGGTGCGCTCGCCGATCAGCAAGTTGTATTTCCGCTTCAGATAGTTCATGACGGCTTCATCCATCTGGTTGCCGGCCATGCGCACGGAACGCGAATAGACGATACCGCTCAACGAAATCACCGCAATGTCGGTGGTGCCACCACCAATGTCGACCACCATGTTGCCGCTGGGCTCGGTGATGGGCAGTCCCGCGCCGATCGCGGCGACCATGGCCTGCTCGACCAGATGCACTTCACTCGCTTTGGCGCGATATGCGGAATCCATGACCGCGCGCTTTTCCACCTGCGTGATCTCTGAGGGCACGCCAATCACGATGCGCGGATGCACCAGCATCTTGCGGTTGTGCGCCTTCTGGATGAAATAGTTCAGCATTTTCTCGGTGACTTTGAAGTCGGCGATCACTCCGTCTTTCATGGGTTTGATGGCGACGATGTTGCCAGGTGTGCGGCCCAGCATCTCTTTCGCCTCTTTGCCGACCGCCTCCACTTCGCCCGTGTTCTTGTTGATGGCAACGATGGAGGGCTCGTTCACCACAATGCCCTTCCCGCGGGCATACACAAGCGTGTTGGCGGTGCCGAGGTCGATGGCCAGATCGCTGGAGAAAATGCTGAACAGCGACCGGAGGTTGTGAGTGCGGCCCGAGCCTGAATGGAATCCGTTGTTTGACATGACGAAATGTTCTCGCGTCTTTCTACGTGCTGCTCTGCCGGGAGTGTCCCGGAGTTTTCCTTTTTTCTGTCAGGGTGCTGGCTGTCCATATTCTACGAGATGCCCGGCAACCCTGCTCAAACCGAAAGTTCCATACCCCAAAGGTCGCGGCCAAACGTTTGGCCGCAGCGGCCCCCTACTGAATGATGATCTTCTTCTGCTGCGTGTTCACCCCGCCCTGCGCCGTTTGGGCCGTCACCGTAATCACGGCTTCTCCGGGTGGCAGCGGCGGCGTGAAGTAATGGAAACCGCCATCCGGGTTGATCATGGGAACCTCACTGCCATTCACCATCACTCGCGCCCCCGTCTGGGTCTTGCCCGTCACTTCAATCACATGCCCATGTTGAATGAAGGGATCCAGTTCGAGGTCGATGGCTTCCGTCTCCTTGCCTTTGGAAATAATGGTGAAGCGATTCTTCTCGCTCTCCACCGATTCCTTCCCCGTCGTGTCGTAGGACTGCACCATCCAGTAATAGGCGCCTTCTCCCAGGCTGGTGACGGTTACCGCTGCCGTATTAACCTTCTTGTCAACCAGTGTAGAAGAAAAATAAGGGTTGCGGGAGATGCGCAGACGGTAACCAACTGCATTCGCCATCGCCGTCCAGGAGAATTCCACGTCCTTGGTCGTCTCGCCCGCGGAAAACAGCGGCGCCATGTTGGCCGGAGCAATCGGAGTGGGCGGTCCAATCTCCTTGGCCTTCTCCAGGTGCGACTGCTGACCCTGGAAGCTCACCTTCTCCCAGTTGGCGAGTTTCACGGTTTCGCCATTGCGGGTGACCTCGCCCGTGCCTTTTTTCATCAGGATTTCGTGATGGTCGGCCCTGGGATCGTTATGTACCTGCGCCGCCGACTCCGGTGACAGCGAAGCCGTCGCGCCCGCCACAATCACCTGCGACTTCGAACCCTGGCTGTAGGTCGCGGTCGAAAGGTCCACCGTTCCTGTGCTGACCGCCACCGCCACATTGGTCTGCTGCTGGTCGTTGGCGGAGTTCTCTTCAATCACGATCAGCGAATCCTGTTTCACGGTATAGCTGGTGCCGTCGTTGAAGACGACCTTCGCCATGCCTTCCGAACCGGTTTGGACAACATCGCCCTTTTCCAAAGGGATGTTGTAGTCGGCCTTCACCCAACTGTTGCCGTTGCTCTTCTTGACCCGCACGGTACCATCGAGGGCTGTAAAGTGCGCCTGCTGAGCCGTCGAAACTCCCGAACCGGTCACCGGAGCCATCCCTGCCACGCGTTCCAGCAGCTTGCTGGCTACGTTTTCGCCCGCCTTTATGCTGTTCTCGGTAAATTTCGGAAACGTCACGCGCAGGACAATCCAGAGCACCACGACGACTGCCAGGATCAGCAGCGCCACACTGCGGTAGGTAATGGTCGTCCACGCAAGGTGGATGCCCGATTTGCGATTGTCAGAAGACACTTTGGACCGAAAAAACCTCTGTAAATATGCGGTAAATAAAACGTTAGCACAAGCAAAACAGAGGAAAAACAGGTTATCAGTTTGGGACGTTACCGAAGTGCGGGAGCCACATACTCTTGCGGCCAGTTCTGGGGCGTTTGGAACGGTTGACCAGCCGCCTGTGATACTTCCCTTGCGATCAGCTATTCTTACTTTCCCATGGCCGGCACTCCTCCAGCACTCTCTGCTCCCAACCGCGACCGGCAATCCTTTCTCTCTTCCGGCATGGCAGTAATCTGGGGGATAGCGCTGGCCAAACTGCTCTTCCACATCTACTTCAACAGCCGCTACGGCTACTTTCGCGATGAGTTCAACTACATGTCGTGCGGCGACCACCTGCAGTGGGGATATGTTGACCAGCCGCCACTCATCCCCTTCCTGATTCATGTGTGCCGCGCGGTGCTCGGGGACTCCCTGCGGAGCGTTCGCTTTATTCCTGCGCTGGCCTCTTCCCTGCTGGTCGTGCAAACCGCCGTCTTGGCCCGCGAATTCGGCGGACGCCGCTTCGCCCTGATCCTCAGCGCGATCTGCGCCGTCACCGCGCCGCAATATCTCTCCAATGCGGGGCTGCTCGGCACGAACAGCCTTGAACCCAACCTGTGGATGGGCTGCGCGTACTTCGCGATCCTCGCCATCAAGCGAAGCGACCCGCGCTACTGGCTCTGGTTCGGCGTGGTTGCCGGCCTCGGCATGGAAGAGAAGTATTCCATAGCCGTCTTCGGGCTGGGAATTGTCGTGGGTCTGCTGCTGACCGAGCAGCGCCGCGTGTTTTTGACCCGATGGATCTGGCTAGGCGGGCTCGCCGCCTTCCTGATCTTCTTGCCCAACCTGCTGTGGAACATCCACTACGACTGGCCGTTCGTGCAGTTGATGCGGGCCATCAAGGCGGAAGGCCGCGACGTGGTGCTGGGACCAGTTCAGTTCTTTCTCCAACAGACGCTCCTGGTAAATCCGCTAACCGCGCCCATCTGGTTGGCGGGATTGTTCGCGCTGCTCTTCTCCGCGCGGCTCAAGCCTTATCGAGTGCTGGGCTGGTGCTATCTAGTGTGCTACGCCGTTTTCTTTGTGCTCCACGGGAAGAACTACTACCTGGCACCCGTCTATCCCATGCTGCTGGCGGCGGGAGCATTCGTGGTTGAGACTGGAATCAGGCGGCCACGCCTCGCCTGGTTGAAACCCGCGATTGTGGTTCTGCTGCTGGCAAACGGGGTGTATCTCGCACCCATAGTCGTTCCTATTCTTTCGCCCGATCGTTTCCTCGCGTACGTAAAGTATCTCCCCATGAAGCTCCCGGTGATGGAGCACTTCCATGCCCGCGCAGCTCTGCCACAATGGTATTCCGACCAGTTCGGGTGGCAAGAGATTGTCGATGAAACCGCGATCGCATGGAATCGGCTTGCGTCCGAGGAGCGCAACGACTGCGGCATCTTCGCCCAGGATTACGGACAAGCAGGCGCCATCGATTTTCTCGGCCGCCGCTACGGCTTGCCCGCTTCGCTCAGCGGTCATCAGACGTGGTTTCTCTGGGGACCGCGCGGGTACTCGGGCAACTGCATGATCGTGCTCGACGACCGCCGAGAAAAACTCGAACAGCTTTGGCAGCACGTCGACTACGTTGGAACCTCCGCGGCGAGTCCGTATGCGCTGGAGCAGCAGATTGCAGTATTCATTTGCCGAGGAAAGAAATTCGATTCCTGGACCGGCCTCTGGCCGCACGTGAAGCGCTGGCGATAGTTCGTCGGTCAGTAAAAGCCGTAGTCGATCAGTTTGACGCTGGAACAGAAAACCATAAACCACGAAGGACACGAAGTTTCACGAAGGGTTTGATTTGTAGGTGTCTCCTTCGTGTGACTTCGTGTCCTTCGTGGTGAAGGTCGTCAAATTGAGCCACTACCGCAAAAGCCCTTCCCTTGCCGCACCTTCCTCGCGGGTTGTAGCATCAATATCGGGCATTCATTAGGAGAAATCATGGCAACCGATACATTGGCCAACCCGGCCACTCTCAGCTATGGCAAGACCAAAGTCTTTAAGAATTTCATTGACGGCGAGTGGGTAGACGCATCGACGGGTGAGACTTTCGAAAACCGCAATCCCGCCGACACTCGCGACCTGGTCGGCATCTTCCAGAAATCCGCCAAGGCCGACGTGGACACCGCCGTCGCCGCCGCCAAGCGCGCCTTCACCAAATGGCGACTCGTTCCCGCCCCGCGCCGCGCTGAGATAGTGTTCCGCGCCGCCGAGATCCTGATCGAACGCAAGGAAGAGTATGCCCGAGAGATGACCCGCGAAATGGGCAAGGTTCTCGCCGAGACGCGGGGCGACGTGCAGGAAGCCATTGACGCCGCCTACTACAACGCCGGCGAAGGCCGACGCCTCTTTGGTCCCACGGTGCCCTCGGAGATGCCTAACAAGTTCGCCATGGCCGTACGGCAGCCTATCGGCGTGTGCGGCATGATCACGCCATGGAACTTCCCCATGGCGATTTCTTCCTGGAAGCTTTTGCCGGCCATCGTCTGCGGCAACACCTGCGTCATCAAGCCCGCGCAGGACACGCCGCTCTCCACGTTCAACCTGGTTCGCGCTCTCGCCGACGCCGGCCTGCCCAAGGGCGTCATCAACATCGTGAGCGGATTTGGGGCGGACGTAGGCACTCCGATCGCGGAGCATGCCGACGTTCGCGCGATTTCGCTGACGGGATCGTCTGACGTGGGCCGCATCGTGGGCGGCATCGCTGCAAAGAGTTTCAAGCACTGCTCGCTTGAGCTCGGCGGCAAGAATCCCATGATCGTCCTCGACGATGCCAACCTTGACCTCGCCATCGAAGGCGGCCTCTGGGGAGGTTTCGGCACCACCGGACAGCGCTGCACCGCGACCAGCCGGATCATCGTACAGAAAGGTGTCTATCGCGAATTCGTCGAACGCTACGTCGATCGCGCCAACAAACTGAAGGTTGGCAATGGCCTGGACGAAACCGTGCAGATGGGACCTGCCATCAATGAGAAACAGCTTCAGACCGATCTCAGCTACATCGAGATCGGCAAGAACGAAGGCGCGAAACTGGTCTGCGGCGGCAACCGCCTCGACCAGGGCGAGCACCAGTACGGTTGGTTCATGGAGCCGACCGTCTTCACCGACGTCGATCCCAAGATGCGCATCGCCCAGGAGGAAATCTTCGGCCCCGTGGTCTCGATCATCCCCTGCGACGGTCTTGAAGACGCCATTGAAATCGCCAACGGCATCGAGTACGGCCTATCCTCCGCCCTGTACACCAAGGACGTCAACAAGGCCTTCTCTGCGATTCGCGACTTGTACGCCGGCATCACCTACATCAACGCGCCCACCATCGGCGCCGAGGTGCACCTGCCCTTCGGCGGCACCAAGGCGACCGGGAACGGGCATCGCGAGGGCGGGATCGGCGCCATCGACTTCTACACCGAGTGGAAAGCGGTTTACGTCGATTATTCGGACAAGCTGCAGAAAGCCCAGATTGACCGGGAGGACTGAATCCGGCCCGCAGTCGTCAGGGTTCAGCCGTCAGAATGTGTTCTGACGGCTGATTTTCTTTTTCCGCCGTCGTTTTTCGCCGCCATGGCCGGACGTGGAGCGTGCTTGCCCCCGAGTACGTCGGTAACCTTGCCCGACCGTCGCCGGCAACCTACCTTAGCCACATGAGGCTTTCCTCCCGGTCTCAACTTTCAAGCTTGGGGTCGCCTTGTGACAGATCGTATTTTACGCACCGTTCGCGGTTTGAGCGGCTTCAAGAGTAGCTTCTCGCTTGCTGCCCTTGCCTTGCTGTTTTGTCTGACTGCCAGCTGCGCTCCTCAACTTCTTGCCCAGAACGCTCCCAAGCCCCATCGCAAAGTTATTGTGATGTTCGATCCTCAGTATCCTGAGATCATAAAAAATGGCCACTTTGAAGGACAGGTTCGGATAGACGCTACGGTCCTCCCCAACGGTACCGTTTCGAAGGTGGAGATCAAGGGCGGCAATCCCATCCTGGCAGAGTGTGCCTCACGGGCCATGATGAAGTGGAAATACGCACCTGCCCCGGCCCAGACCGTCGAAGAAGTCATTTTCAATTTCAATCCCACCAACCGGTAGGTTCCCGCTCTCACTCTTATCCGGCGCCTGATACGGGCCACCGATTTCTGCCCTCTACTGCGCCCTCCGCGTTTAGAATTTCTGTGTAGCCGCGGCCCGGAAACTTCGCCGTGGTGAGGCTTCCCATGACTCCCATCAGCCAAGCTCACGAGATCGCCGCCGCCGCCCGCCTCGACAACGTTCGCTACGCCATCCGCGACCTGGCCTGCGTCGCCGACGAGGTCGTACAGCAGGGACACAAAGTCCTCCCGCTCAACGTCGGCGATCCGCTGAGCTTCGATTTCCAGACGCCGCCACACATCATTGAGGCCGTCTACAAGGCGATGCGCGATGGCAAGAACGGATACGCGCCGTCTCCCGGCGTTCCGGAAGCAATCGAGGCCATTCGCGGCGAGGCCAAGCGCAAGGGCATCACAACGGTGCAGGATGTTTTTGTCACTGCCGGCGTGAGTGAGACCGTCGATCTCTGCCTTTCCGCCCTGGTCAATCCTGGCGAAGACGTTCTTACTCCCAGCCCGGACTATCCGCTGTACTCCGCGGTGCTGTGTAAGTTGGGCATCAGGCTCAACGCCTACGACCTGAATGAAGACGACGCCTGGCAGCCCGAACTGGCCGACATCGAACGCAAGCTCACGCCGCGTACGCGGGGTATCGTGCTGATCAATCCGAATAATCCGACCGGCTCGCTGTGCACGCGGCAGATGCTGGAGCAAGTGGCTGATCTCGCGCGCCACCACAACCTGATCGTCTTTTCGGACGAAATCTACGACAAGCTGATTCTCGACGGCACACCGCACATCGCCTTTGCCTCGGTCGCGCCGGAGGTGCCTTGCGTGACGTTCGGCGGAATGTCGAAGAACTACCTTGTCCCGGGATGGCGCATTGGATGGGGCATCGTCTCCGGCGACGCCGCCGCGGTGAAGACCTATACCGAGGGCGTGCACCGCCTGCTGCGAGCGCGCCTCTGCGCCAACCATCCCGAGCAGTATGCGATCCGGCCTGCGCTGGAAGGCCCGCAGGACCATCTCACCGAAGTTCAGCGCAAACTGCGTTCCCGCCGCGACCTTACGCAGAAGTGGTGCGAGACGACGCCGCGCGTGAGTTGCGTCGCCCCGCGCGGCGCGTTCTACGCTTACCCGCGCATCGACATCCCGGAGAGCGACGAGATCTTCGTGAAGGAACTCATCCGCCAGAAACATGTCATGGTCGTCCACGGCTCCGGCTTCGGCCAGAAACCGGGCACCCAGCACTTCCGCATCGTGTTCTTGCCGGACGAAAAGACCCTGACGAAGGCCTACGCCGCCATCGCGGAGTTCATTCAGGAACGATACGGAAGAAGCGCTTAACCGCGAAGTACGCAAAGAAGATCCGCGAAGTTCGCGAAGAAGCCCTCGCCGTGTGCACCGTTGATGTCTCGCATTCCTTCGCGTCCTTCGCGGATCTTCTTTGCGACCTTCGCGGTTAAGAGCTCTTGCTCTTTTGGCGCACGCTCTTTTCTCGCGATGCTTGGAAAGAGGAAATGTCGTTCAGAAGATTCCCGGCAGCACGGCGGGCACGCGAAGGGCATAGGCCTTGAACTCCTCGCCAAAGGCCGCCCGCAGCAGCTTTTCCTCGCTGCGCACCCGGATCACCAAGCCCCCAGCGAACACGACAACTGCCACAATCGTTGCGATCCAGTGTTCCATCGCCAGCCCCGTCGCGATCAGCATCCCGAGCATGCCCGTATAAATCGGATTCCGAACATAGGCGTAAGGCCCCACCGTGACCAGCTTATGTCCTTCGATGAGACGCGCCGGCACTGCCCACTGTCTCCCCAGCGTGCGAACCGCGGCCCAGATCAGCCATACCGACCCGGCCGCGGTCCCCACGATACACACAGAGAACACGATGCCAGGGATTCCAGAGAGTGCCGCAACCGGCGGCAGGAAGGGCTGCCACGGAGGTTGGAACCACACCAGGAAATAGGCGCACATCTGCAGCACGATACCTAGCAAGGAGAACCTGTCCCGTTTGGCCTCGGGCGCTTTCGGAGCCCGCTTGCGAAGCAGGAAGATGCCCGCGAAAAAGACCCAGCACAGGATCACTCCAAACAGAGTAGCGAGCGCGAGCGGAGTTGGGCGCGACATGACTTTCAAACCTCCGGCGTGACCATAATCTACCAGTTCCTCCGCCGCTTGGCCTTTGCGGACGAATCTGCTTAAATCAAAGCAGGCGCAACCTTCGGCGGCTTGCCGGTGTCTCTACAACCGTGGTCGACATTCATTCTCACATCCTGGCCGAAGTAGATGATGGCCCGAAATCCTGGGACGTCTCGGTCGCCATGTGCCGCGCGGCTGCCGCCGACGGCATCACTCACATGGTCGCCACGCCCCACGCCAACGACCGCTATCACTACGATCGCGACTATCTGAAAGGGCTCCTCGCCCATCTCCAAGAACTCATCGGCAACTCGCTGAAACTCAGCCTAGGCTGCGACTTTCACCTTTCTTATGACAACCTGCAGGACGCTCTGGCCAATCCCACCCGCTACGTCATCGAAGGCACGCACTACCTGCTGGTCGAGTTCAGCAACTACAGTGTCCCGCAGCAGACCACGGATTCCTTTCTAAAGCTGGGCAACTGTGGAATCACGCCGATCATCACCCATCCCGAGCGCAACCCGATTCTGCGCGAGAGCCCGCAACGAGTGGTGGAGTGGGCCGAGCAGGGCTGCGTCATTCAGATGACGGGCTCCGCTCTGACCGGATTCTGGGGAGAACGCACGCACCGCGCCGCGCTCTGGTTGCTCGAACACCAGGCCGTCCACGTGCTCGCCACCGATGCGCACGACATGGAAAAACGCGTCCCGGTTCTTTCCACCGCGCGCAATGCCGCCGCCGAAATCTGCGGGGGAGACGTTGCCGAGGCTATGGTGGAAGCGAATCCCCGCGCCATCATCACCAATCAGCCCTTGCCCTACTTCCCGCGGCCGGTGATGACGAGCTACAAGAAGAACTAGCACTTAGCCATCAGCAATTGGCATTCAGCCAAGCGCGTTCCGAGTCGTTCCATCGGATTGAGTAGCCGACGGCTGGTTCTCTGGGAGAAGTCCGCGCACGCTAGATGCTAAGTGCTACCTGCCAAGTGCTGATTTTCTACTGCGGGCGGGAAGAATCACCCTGGCCGGGAGTGGGTGCAGGATCCGTCGTAGGGGGCGCAGTGTGCGAGGTCGTGGGCATCGGTTCCGCTCGTGGCGCATCCGGGGCGGTGGTCATAGCGCTCTCAGGATTCAGCAGATGGTCTTTACTCGGCCCCAGACCCAGCTTGATCAGCGCCCGCGAGTCGGGCACCGTCTTGTTCTGCCAGCCTTGGTCCGCCTGATAGCGGCGCATGGCCTCTTCGCTGGCCTGGTTCCACGTGCCCGTGGCTTCGCCGCTCAGGTAGTGCTCGCGGATCAGGGCTTCCTGAATTGCCTGCGCCCTTTCGGAGTCGATTTTTTGCTGGCCCCGCAGGCGCTTCTTTCGCAAGGAGCGTTTTCCCGCCGACGCCGTGTGAGTCTTGCTCGTAGATTTCGTGGCGCTAGCCGATCTAGCAGGCGCTTTGGCTGTGGTCTTGTGATGCTTATGGGCAGTGGTCTTCGTGGTCTTCGTGGTCGCGGGCTTCTTCTCGACTGCGTTGCTGGTCGAACTCTGGCGCGCGGTCGCCGCAGCGACGCATGCGAACATCGTCAGCGCGCCCAGTGCGACGAATCGTGCTCGGCGAATTTGAGTCCAAATCCTCAACCTCAAACCTTCACCTCAAGCAGAACTTCGCAGGCCCAAAACCTCTGCAAAATAAAAAGCCCAACCGGACGCTGGCATTGTAATCATCCACCATGGGAGGGTACAGTGCCAGTTCCCGTTGGGCTAATCTCAGTTACGGAAGTGTACCCGCCAGGAAGATCGTCCCGTCCTGCCGCGACGAACCCCGCGACCGCACCAGGAACACAACGTCCTGGCCGCTCTTCAGGCTCGACTCGACCTTGGTGAATTCGTCTTCGCTGTTGACCGGCTGTTTATTCACTTCCAGGATGATGTCGCCGCGCCCCAGGTTGACGTCTTCGGCAAACGAACCGGGCTTCACGTCCTGCACGATCACGCCTTTTCCCGCGGGCATGTCGAGCCGGTCCGCCATCTCCGGCGTCACCTTGCGAACCGTCACGCCGAATTTACTCTGCTTGGGAGATCTCTCGTCGTCGTTCGCCTGGTCGTCTCCGAGCCGCGCGGCAAAAAGCTTGGCGCGATCGGCAATGGTCACCGACGTTTCCTGCGATTTTCCATTGCGCAGGAAGCTCAGATTCGCCTTCGATCCCGGCTTGCGGGAGGCGATGTCGGCCACCAGTTCGGAGCCCTTACTCACCTTCTTGCCATCCACGCTGGTGATGGTGTCGCCAACTTTCAATCCCGCCTGGTCGGCAGGACTGCCCGCCACCACGCTGGAGACGGTGACGCCCGTTCCCGAACCGTATACGCGGGCTATCGCCGGATTCTCCACCGCGTCAAACATGATGCCAATCGAACCGCGCGAAACCTTGTGTTCCGGCCCGGTCAACTGGTTGTACACTTCGACCACCGTCTTCGACGGCAGCGCAAAACCCACACCCGCATAGGCGTTGGTCTCGCTCAGAATGGCCGTATTGATGCCGATCACTTCGCCGTTCATATTAACCAGCGGCCCGCCCGAGTTGCCCGGATTGATCGCGGCATCGGTTTGGATGAAAGTCTGGAACTGCCGTCCGGGCACGATGTCGCGCCCCTTGGCCGAAACGATGCCCGCCGTCACCGTCTCGGACAATCCGAACGGACTGCCCACGGCCAGAACCCAGTCGCCCACCTGCATGCTGTCGGAGTTGCCCATCTTGGCAGACGGCAACACCCGGTCCACCTCGACCTTGATCACGGCAAGATCCGTCTCCTGATCGGTGCCGATGACCTTGGCGTCGTGCTGCACGCCCGGCGGATCATCCTGGAACCGAACTCGAATGCGGTCGGCCTTCTCCACCACGTGCCGGTTGGTAACGATGTATCCCTTCGCGTCGACGATTACGCCCGAACCCAGGGAGCGCTCGCGAATCGCGCCATCGCCCGGCCCCCCGGGACCCGCCTGGCCGCCCGGACCCCCGAAGAAGTGGTTGAAAAAGTCGTCCATCCCTCCACCGCTGTCATCGTCGTCAGGATTCTGTCCACGGCGCCGGTGGACGTTCTTAATGGTCGATTCCGTATTGATATTGACCACGCTCGGTTCCAACTGCTTCGCGATCTGCGAAAAAGCGTTCGACATCTGCTGCGGCGAGGGTAAGGTGAGCGGCGTCGCATCGCTCTTTTGCCCTTCTTTCCCTTTGACTCCGTAGGAAATGACCGTCCCGATCAGAATGCCGACGGAAAGCGTTGCCAGAATACTCAGCGTGTAGGCCCAGCGATGAGCCTTCATGCGCATCCACATTGCGCCCGAATCCATATGTCTACTATCCTCCAAAACTCACAAACCCCTTATAGTATACCCATTTACGCAATGCCACCGCGCTTCGCGTCTGGGGTGATGCCGACCCCAGGGTCGGGGCTTTCCACTATTAGACGCATAAACTCGCAAAACCGTTTGCTGATCTCCAGATTTGGGTAAAGTACTGCCAGCGAATCTCTTAGGCGAAGGATTTGAAGGACCCTAATTCGCTGAGAAACCGCTTTTGGATGGCGCACCGCTTCCGGCGAGAATCCAGCGGCCTTCCTTTCCGCAGGGCTTCACAGTTTGCTGCAAAACTTCGGTCTTGGGCGGGCGGTTCTGGGTGGCGCTTTTGGGTGGCGCAGCGCTTTCAGCGCTGCGATAAAGCCTTTCTTTGCTCGGGGGCTTCAGCCCCTGAGGTTGGACTCACTTCGCCTCATACACCGTCTTCCCGCCCACCACCGTGCGCAGCACCTTGGTTCCCAGCAACTTCTCCGGCGAGGACGCCGCCGGATCCCGGTCCAGGACAATAAAATCGGCCAGCATCCCAGGCACCAGCCTGCCTTTCTCTTTCTCCGCAAACTCGGAGAAGGCCGAACCCGTGGTATAGGCGGCAATCGCCTGGTCCATGGTGAGCCGCTGCTCGGGGAAATATTCCTGCTTGCCGTTCTCGCTCTTGCGCGTGACGGCCGCGTAAAGCCCGCGGAACGGTGTGACCGGTTCCACCGGATAGTCCGTGCCAAAGGCCAGCGTCACGCCTTTATTCAAAAAGGCCAGCCACGCGTACGAAGTCGCCGCGCGCTTGGGCCCCAGCCGGTCCTGGGCCCAACGCATGTCGGTCAGCAGATGGCTGGGCTGCATCGAGGCAATGACTTTCAGAGCTTTGAACTGGGCGATCTGTGCCGACGTTGTGACCTGGGCGTGTTCGATCCGCAGGCGAAAGTCGTCGCCCCCGTTAGGAGCTCTTACGTGGGCCTCGCGCGCGGCCTTCTCGGCTCCCGCAAAGGCATCGAGCGCCATCTGCACGCCCTTGTCGCCAATCGCATGCAAGCCGATCTGGAAGCCCGCCAGCACGCGCTCCTTCGTCATGTCATTTAACTTGGCCGCATCGTATCGCGGCAAGCCAGCATTCTTCGGATCATCCGCATACGGCTCCAGCATCGCCGCTGTGTGCGATCCAAGCGAGCCGTCCATGAACCCCTTCAGCATCCCGGTGTGCAGCATTAAATCGGACTGGGGATGCGAGTTGCGCTTCTTGTCCAACTCCTCCACGGGATCGTCAAAGGGCAGCCATTCGGTGATGCGCGCCGTCAGCTTGCCTTCTTTTTCCAGTTCTTCGTAGATCTGAAAATTTTCCCAGACCGGCGAATAATCCTGCACCGAGGTCACGCCATGCTCGGCCAGATCCGCCAGAGCGAACTCAAGGCCTTCCCGGCGGAGCCGGTGGGTCGGCTTGGGAATCACTTCCAGAATCGCGGCCTGCGCTGTTTCCCGCAAAATCCCCGTGGGCTCGCCAGTCTGGTTACGGTCGATCTGCCCGCCCTGCGGATTGCGGCTGGCCAGCGTGATGCTCCCCAACTGCAGCGCCCGAGTGTTGGCCACGGCGATGTGCCCGTCGATCCGCACCAGAAACACGGGATGTCCATCCGATACCTCGTCCAGATCCCAGCGCGTGGGCGTCACTTTTACCGGCCAAAGGGTTTCGTCCCAGCCTGATCCCAGAATCCAATCTCCGGCCTTCGACTGTGCGACCTTCTTGTCGACTCGCGCGCGCAGTTCCTCCAGAGACTTCACGCCAGTCATATCCACACTCAGCTTCACCATCCCGGCATCGTCAAGATGGAGGTGAGCGTCGTTGAATCCGGGCATGACGAAATGTCCGCCCAGATCGACCACCTGCGTCTGCGGCCCCTTCAGCTTCGCAATCTCAACGGCCTTGCCCACCGCCTGGATGCGGTCGCCGCGCACCGCAATCGCTTCCTCGCGCAGAATCGAACTGAACGGTGTATTGGCGGGCACGCCCGTATAGACATTCGCGTGCTCGAAAATGACGTCCGCCTTCGGCTTGGCTTCGGCAGGAGTGGGAGCGCCTTGCTGCGCGGAACTCTGCGGCGTACCGAGAATGGAACACAGCATCACAGATCCCAGACTCATTCTCAACCTCAGCTTCATTCTCCCACCCCCGCCAGCGCGAGCATCGTCAGCAAAATTCGCTTCAACCCCAGTTCGCGCCCGTTGGAATCGAACCACTCCTGCAAAGTGTGCGCCCCGCCGCCCGACCCGCCGCCGCCGATGGCCACGGCTTCCTGCCCC
>JADGNP010000398.1 GCA_017883425.1 Candidatus Sulfotelmatobacter sp.
GTCTCCTGGCAGCCCTCGAAGGCTTTGCTTCCTTTTTCCACCGGGCAGTTCGATCCGCAGATCATCGTGGATCCGGTGGACCGGCAGACGGTGTACGCATCCTGGATGCAGAATAACAAGCGCGACATTATTGTCGCCCGGTCGCTCGACTTCGGCCGAACCTGGTCGTTCTCGTGGGCGGAGCGTGGCCGGGAGGACGCCGACAAGCCGGTGCTGACGGTTCGCGGAACTGACGTCTATGTCGGGTTCAACCACGAAGAGAAGTTTTTTATTGCCGCCTCGCATGATGCTGGACAGACCTTCAGCACGGTGCAAGTGAATCCCAACTCAGCACCCGGCTCATCGCTGGCAGGGGGAGCCACGATCGATCCAGCGGGCAACGTCTATTTCGGCTGGACCGCTTATGCCCGGCACGAAATGCCGACGGGCCCGGTCAGCGTCTACCTCAGCCGCTCGGCCGATGGGGGACGCACGTGGAGCACGTTGCTGTTGGATGTATCGAGCGCGCCTCCCGACTGTAACGCGCAAGGCTGCCAAACGGGTTACCTGGGGGCGCAGATCGCGGTGGCATCGGACGCCGCCGGCGCACTCTACGCCCTCTGGAACGCAGGAGCCGCGAATGGCGGGCCAGAGCGCATGTATTTCTCGTCTTCGACCAGTGGAGGAGCCAGCTGGTCCGAGCGGGCCGTTGTGTCCCATGCGGCGCCCGGCGTCGAGCATGCCTTCCCTGCGATCGTTGCGGGCGCTTCGGGCGATGTTCGCATCGCGTGGATGGATGCGCGGGCAACCGAAGCGGGCCACCCCAATCGTCCGCTGTGGAACACCTACTACCGCAGTTCGACCAACGGCGGCGCCACCTGGAACGCCGAAACCCGGCTTTCCGGGCCCGCTGGGGGGTATGACTACATTCTGCCTGCGGGCTTCCGTTTCCCTTTTGGAGATTACTTCAGCCTCGCGATCGACAGCGACGGCACGACACACGCGGTCTGGGGCGAAGGCCGCGATTACCGGTCTCCCGGCTCGATCTGGTACACTCGCGGCCGATAACCGTTGTAGGTGTCCCTGTCTGAATTCTTACCGGCAGTCCCTTTCATACTGGCATTGCGAGCGGAGCTGTCCGGGCCTCAACCATTCAGTTCAATCCTTGAGCGAACGGAGGATTTCATGCACTTCCTGGGCGTGAATCTGTGGGCTGTGCTGGTGTCTGCGCTGGCCACCATGGTGGCTGGCTTCCTGTGGTATTCGCCGGCGCTGTTTGCAAAACCGTGGACCGTCTTGATGGGCTACGATCCCAACGACAAAGCCAAGATGGCGGAGATGCAGAAGAGTGCGGGACCGTCATATGCCATGTCGCTGATAGCGAGCGTTCTGTCGGCGGTCGTGCTGGGAAAGATTATCGCGGTGGCCAACGTCACAACGGCGCTCTATGGCATGAAGATCGGTCTGGCCGTATGGCTGGGGTTCGTAACCACCGTGCAACTGACCAACGCACTGTTCAGCCGGCAGCCCTTCAAGCTTTACCTGATCAACACCGGATATCAAGCCGTGTGCTATCTGGCGATGGGAGCGATTCTGGGCGGCTGGCGTTAGACGTGACGAGGACGAGACGCTGCAACCTACGTCGCCACTGGGAGGCTGCGGAAAAACGCAGTCTCCCGAAGAAGCAACAACCACAGGGGCTGAAGCCCGCACTGATATCACGCAGCTTACGCGGCCCTGAAGGGGCCGCTCTTCCACGGTAATACGCGCATTTGTGAGTTTTTCCGCAGCCTGCCAGGCAATTATTCCAACTGCATTCCGCCGATGAAATTGGCGAGCCTTGCGACTTCATGTTCGCTGCACCATGCCTGTAACTCGTCCACAATCTTTTCGGTGGCGCAGGGATCCCAGTAGCTGGCGGTGCCGATCTGCACCGCGGTGGCCCCGGCGAGCATGAATTCGAC
Organism: Candidatus Sulfotelmatobacter sp.; assembly: GCA_017883425.1. Lineage (GTDB taxonomy): Bacteria > Acidobacteriota > Terriglobia > Terriglobales > Acidobacteriaceae > Sulfotelmatobacter. The sequence continues at coordinate 1,944 of JADGNP010000398.1, forward strand.
GCAGTCTGCCGCGGTTGAGATGCCGCCCATGCCAATCACGGGGATTTTCACGGCGTGCGCGGCGTCGTACACCATGCGCACCGCGATGGGCTTGATCGCGGGACCGGAGAGCCCGGCAGTCACGTTGGCGATGCGCGGCTTGCGCGTCTCGGGGTCAATGGCCATGGCCACGAACGTATTGACGAGCGACAGCGCGTCGGCGCCCGCCTCCTGCGCGACATAGGCCATTTGCGCAATGCTGGTCACGTTGGGCGAGAGCTTGACGATCAGCGGCCGCTGCGCCACCCGCTTGGCGGTGGTGACGACCTCATCGAGCGCGCGCGGATCGCTGCCAAACTGCAGCCCTCCCTGCGCGGTGTTGGGACAGGAAACATTCAGCTCATAGGCCGCGATCCCCTCACCATCGTTGAGGATCTCGATGGTGCGTTCGTAGTCCTCGCGGGTGTAGCCGAAAACATTCGCCATCACAACGATGTTCTTGATTCCCCGCAGGTGCGGCAGCTTCTCTTCGAGGAACGCCTGCGCTCCGATGTTTTGCAGGCCGATGGCATTCAACATGCCAGCCGCGGTCTCCCACAGGCGTGGCGGCGGGTTGCCGATCATCGGCTCCTTCGACAGGCCCTTCACCACAAAACCGCCCAGTTTGCTCAGATGGACCACATCCTCAAACTCGACCCCGTAGCCGAAAGTACCGCTGGCGGCGATCACGGGATTCTTGAGTGGAATGCCGGCGACGCTCACGCTGAGATCAGGAGTCGAGTGTCCGGAATTGGCGGTCATGGCTGGCCTTCTCCCGAGCTCGTGCCGCGGTGCGGTGCGAGCGCCTCTGTCAGCACGCGCCCCACGGCGTGAGTCGGAGCGTTGATCCCCAACAACGAGGCGAGCGTTGGGGCCAGGTCGACGGGTTCGGCATTCGTCCGATACGTTCCCGCCTGGAAAGGCAGACCGTAAAAGGCCAGTGGCACGTGCGTATCGTAGTTGTAAGGCGACGCATGGTCCGTGCCCTCGCCCGGCCCCACGGTGTAAACATCAGGAACGCCCATCACGTACCAGCTTCCTTCCGGCGAATAGCTGTTCAAAAACTTTCGTCCCAGCGCCGTGTTGGGAACTTCGCCCGCGGCCAGTTGCGACTTGGTGTAGTAGTCGCGCAATCCAGCTTGCTTCATAGCCTCGCCGACCGCCGTTTCCGCATCATGCTCGCGCACGTGAGAGGCGGCAAAAGCATCCTGATCGAGCCAGGCCAGCGGATAGTCCAGCTTCACATACGCCGCGGGATGGCCGGGGGAGAACTTTGCCGTGATCGCGCGGTTGATCTGTGCCTCGAGTTTTCCGGCGTTGAGATTCGCCGCCGGGATGCGCAGCTTTTTCACCGCGTCGGGCAGGGAGGAAACGCCGTGGTCGGCCGAGAGGGCAATCCACACGTCGGCCAGCCCAATCTGGTGCCCGAGGAAGTTGATGAAATCGGCCAGTTCGCGATCGAGATCGAGAGCCATCTGCTGCATTTCCGGAGAATCCGGCCCGACCTGGTGACCAAGAATGTCATTGGGCGAGAGGCTGATCGAAAGCAAGTCCGTGGCCGGACCGCGGCCCACGTTCTCGTACACCATCAATTCCTTAGCGAACTCGAATTCGTACTCATTGCCGAACGCTGTGGAGCCGATCACTTCGTAGAAGCCGGCTTCGGCGCCGTCTCTGCTCTTGCGATGGGCCGTCGAGCGCAGAACGGTCCCCTGCGCATCCTTCCATTCCCGATTCCAATATTTCTCCGGGCGAGTCGAGTTGAAATCCTGCACCCACTTCGGCAAGTCGTCGCGGTAGTACGTGGATGTGACCCAAGCGCCGCTCTTCGGTTCGACCCAGTAGGCCGCATCTCCCGCAAAGCCGGCAGGAAGAATAGCGGCGCGGTCTTTCAACGAGACTCCGAAGACGCGCGCTTTCCCTTGCGTCGCCAGCTTGAGTTCGTCTCCCAGCGTATCGGCCAGCAGATTATGCGGCGATGCCCCAGCTCTGTCTCCGGCGACGCCTACCAGTTTCGTGCCGTCGTCCTCAACGGAAGTCACCATGCGTTTCTTCTTCGGATCCCACCATTCGTTGGCGGCAATGCCGTGGCCGTTGCTATAGGCGCCGGTAAAGAGCGTGGAGTGTCCCGGAGCCGTGCGCGTGTTGGCGTAGTTGTAGTAACAGTTCGGGAAATAGGCGCCGTGGTCGAGAAGGAAGCGGAAGCCGGCGTCTCCGAACTGGTCGCGGTAGCGCTCCAGGTAGTCGCCCCGGAACTGGTCAATCACGATCACCACTACCAGCTTGGGATGTCCGTTGTAAGCCGAGGCGGAGGTCAGAACCGGGAGGCAGACGGCAGAAACGAGCACGGCCAGCGTCAGGATGAACCGCATGGCTGCAGATCTGGGGGACGATCTCATCGCGAAGGTAGTTTACACAGGGCAGGGGAATCCGCCAAAGGTGGCTTAGGTGCAGGAGCAGCTCGCGTCTGTTGTCAATCCGGATGCCGGGGCGATCGAATGGATCTAGGTCGAGCACAATCCAGGCAGTTCGCGAAGCAAATTCTGAGGCTTGTTTTGTTTCTGCACCACCGGATCTTCAATCTTTTCATCAGCAGAGAGAATCGAGAGAGGCTTCATGCGCTCGGATCGGCTGGTGCTTGTGAGGCGAAGGAAGATCGCGACTCCAATCCCTAAAGCGGCGCCGAAGGCGACGAAAGACCACAGTGCGGGGAGTCCGATCACAAAAACGAGGCTGCAGCCGACCGTGAACAGCAGCCCTTCAAATCCTGCCCCGACCGTGAATTTATGCATGGTGATGCCGGGATGACGTTTTTCAGCCATGGGACACCGCTGCTGCGCTCATCATTCCACCAATCTGATCGAAGCGCAAGTTATAGCCGGCAGAGCAGCCTTTGGTCCGCGCTAGATCCTTCACTTCGCCTGAAGAACGGCTCCGTTCAGGATGACACCCTCGGGGGATACAAGACCCGACAGCGAGGGGCGGCGCTCCTATGTGCTGCACGTGCATTGCCGGGCACTTTTCCGATACATTAGTTAGTCCCATGCTTGATCTGAATTTCGTCCGAGAAAACCTGGCTTTGGTAGAAGAAAAGCTGCGCCAGCGCGGCATGGATCCGGCTGCCGTGCTAAGGGACTTTCGCGAAGTCGACACGCAGCGCCGCCAGGCCATTACCGAGGCTGAGACCAGCAAGGCTCAGCGCAACAAGGCGTCGGAAGAAATCGCTAAATTGAAGAAGAGCGGCCAGGACGCCAGCGCCGCCATGGCCCAGACCAAGGACCTGCGAGAGAAGATTCAAACGCTGGAGAAAACCGCAGCCGACCTCGATGCCCGCCTGCACGATATTCTGGCGGGCATTCCCAACCTGCCGCACTCTAGCGTGCCCATCGGCCAAAGCGCCGA
>JADGNP010000399.1 GCA_017883425.1 Candidatus Sulfotelmatobacter sp.
GACATTGCGCCACCAAACACGGAGCCGCGGCCTGGATCGTCTCGCAAATACTCCAGGAAGAATCTGGCAACGCCGTAAATGAACATGAACGCGCCAATGATCTGGCCGTCGAACTTTCTGCGCTTGAGCAGCCACATGAGGAAGAAAAAATTCGCCAGCTCCACTGCCGACTCGAATAACTGGGTCGGTTCGAGCGGCACGTTCAGCGGCGTTCCGGTGATCGAGTTCGCCAGCGGATTGTGAAAGACCACGCCCCACCAGTGATGCGTCTCTTTCCCGTAGCAGCATCCCGCGGCAAAGCAGCCGATGCGGCCAATTGCGTGTCCCAGCGCAAGGCCAGGCGCGAAGGCATCGCAAGTCCCCAGAGCCGGCATGTGATGTTTCCGAACATACCAGGCCGCTGCCAGGAACGCGGCCAGCAGACCTCCAGAAAAAACTCCGCCCGCCTGCAGCGTGTTGAGGCTGAAAATCTCGCTGGGATGAGCCGAGTAGTAGCTCCACCCATTGACGACGTAAAGCACCTTCGCCCCGACAATGCCGCAGAGCACGACCAGAATCCCCAGGTTCCACGACTTGTCGCCGTCAATCCCGAGGCGCTCGGAGTTGCGCACACTGATCCATAGTCCGATCAGGACGCCCATGGAAACCAGGAATCCATACGTCGGGAGGAAGAACTTTCCCAGATGAAAGAGTTGTGGAAACACAGTTTAGTTAGATGCGGGAAACAAGGGCTTCGCTACTCGAATCAGTTTAGCAGGGAAACGGGGCCTGCCGATGGACGCCTTCGCTATCGTCAGGCAGTCGCGGGCGCCCGCGCCACCTAGAAAAAATCAAGCCGACCCACTAGGCCGTGTGACGGGCCGAGAATGAACCCGTCGGTAGACGTGGGAACCCGCCGAGACCCTTTAGGCATCTCCGCATGGCGGAGCGTCGCTCACCGGATCCTAGTTCGAGTCGAGTCCCCGTTCATTCTGCATTGGTTCAAAAATCGGTTACCGTCATCACCAACCCGGCAGGCCGGCTTTCAATCTGGATGCTAGGCAATTCCGGCGCGCTTGGCAAGGGGAAGACCGCAGAAAGTTGGCAGGCCGCTTGCAACCAAAGTAATGCCCGGTTCACAAATGGGCTTGCCAGACGTTGAGGTCACAGAAAACCCTGGGGCACCTCTCCCTGCGCGCCCGAAGCCTTTGACCGCAAAGATTCGCAAAGAAACGCCGTGGAGAACGCAAAGCGAGACGATTGCGCCTGCCTGCGGACCACGGAAGGACTTGATTCTGTGGGCCAGTTTCGAGTTCATACTCAAGAAGAAAACACCGGTCCCAAAGCGTGCTCGCGGGCGGATCGGCGGTGCGCTGGGCAGCGCTTCCAGCGCTGCGATTTGCGGCTGACCATGGGTGAGGGCTTTAGCCCCCGAGGCATTTCGCCCCGCTCATTGCGTTGTTCCCTCGGCCCAATAACTGCTTCGCGCCAGCACGGCGCCGTTGCCAGCATCTTTTAGTCGCACTCGAATTTGGTGCAGGCCGGGATGCGGGCTCTTGGGCGCGAAACTCAACAGATAGCGACTGTGTAGATGATTGGTGAAGTCAGTCATTCGTACCTCGAATTTCTTCCGCGTGGCGAAGAGTTCGTATTCGCCACCCGTCATGGCAGCGATGGTGCTCGGCACATTTTTCTTCATGGCCTGCGCCGTCCGGTACAGGAGATCGAGGAAGTCGACGCCCTGGTGCATCTCATTCTTGTTGGTGCCGCGCCCGGTGTCGAGGATGTTGGAGAGAGCGGGCGAAAACGCCAGCGCGTACATGACGGCATTGCTCTGCCCGATGGCCGCCACCGTTTCGTCAATCTTCCCGTGGCTGCCATGGTCGCGGGTTTCGCTGATCAGCAGCAGCACTCGTTGTCGCTCCTCGGGCTCCTTCTTGAGCAGGTCCACCGAGTAGTCGATCGCATCCAGGATTGCCGCTCCTCCGTCTCCCGGCTGCAGGTTTCTCAGATCGTCATCCACCAGGCTCGCGTCTTTCGTGAAATTCCTCGTGAGTTCAACCTGACTGTCGAACTCCACCACTGCCACTCGGGCCGTTCCCAGGCTGAACAGCGGGTCGAGCATCGACTTCAGGCCCTGCATCCGCGGGAACTCGTAGGAAGCCCGGCGTCCTCGCTGAATCGCCACGACCAGCGAGATCGGCTGCCCCTCGGGCGTCTCGTCGAGGCGCAGCGGTTGCTCGACGCCATCGTCTTCCACAATGAAGTCCTTGGCCTGCAGCCCATACACGATTCCGCCTTGCTGGTCTTTCACCAGAGCCGGAATCAGCACCACATTGGATTGAGAGCGGAGAGTTGTCTCTTGAGGAAGGGCGACGCCGCCGAGCAGCGCCACAACGAGGAAGGATGTTCCGGCGCGCCGCAGACTATCCCGCCTTGCGGTTTTCGCCCAGCACTTCATCCAGCGCATCTGCTAATAGATGCGCCCGCTTCTGATAGTCGGTTGCCCCGCTGTCCTGCTTTTTCTTGAGCAGATGATATTCATCGGCAATATTCAGGGCCGCCAGCACGGCCAGCCGCACAGTATCGATGGTGTTGGTCGCCTCGGCTACGGCGCGCATCTTGGAGTCGACATACTCCGCCAGCTTCAGAATGTACTCCGGATCGGACCCGCGCAGGTTATACGCCTGGTCAAAAATCTCCACCCGCACGCTGGCGTTCTGTGCGTCTTTCACCGCCTGATCCTTGGTCGCCGTAGCCATAAGCCATTCTCCGTAGGGACGTGACTTTCTGCATCCTGCGCAATCCGCAGTTCTTAGCTGGCCTCAGCAATCGACTCGATCTGCTGCAGCATCTTTTCGACACGGCTGCGGATCTCCTCCCGCTCCTTCTTCAACTGCACCGCCTCGCGCCGCAGCTTGACCAATTCCTCTTCACGGTCTGCCATCTGCTGCCGCAGTCGCTGGGCATCGCGTTCGGCCACAGCCTGGGCCTGCCGCGCCGCCTTGAACATCTCTATGGTGCGATAAATCTTGTCTTCGAGCGCCTGAAAATCGTCCGCCGGAACCTGCTCTGCCACCTCTTCGACCGCATTCAAAGCCATGATTGCACTTCCCCAGAAGGATTTCTGGAACTTCCTCGCAGTATACTCCACATCTTTGTGGACAAAGCGCCCGATCGCTTGGCCCCATCGGGACAAGTTGGCACCGGCGAATTGGAGCTATAATTCCCGTTGCCAGGAGGCTCGAACCTATGAAACGCCTTGCCTATCTCACCCTCGGACTGTTCCTCGCGCTGACTGTCCTCCCATCCCGGAGCGCGGCCAAGACCAAAGTAGAACTCAAAGATGCTCAGGGCAAAGCTGTCGGCGACATCGTCGTCTGGGATCAGGGACCGGGCGTCGCGCTCGAGCTCAAACTCCACGATCTGACGCCCGGAGAGCATGCCATCCACTTCCACCAGGTCCCCAAGTGCGAGGGCCCCGACTTCAAATCAGCCGGTGGACATTTCAATCCCGACGGGAAGAAGCACGGGTTCGATAGTCCCGACGGCCACCACGCTGGCGACATGAAGAACTTCACCGTCGGCGCCGATGGCAAAGCCTCTCTCCGTCTTGAAGACAACGATGTCACTCTCAAAGACGGCCCCCACTCGCTCTTGAGCAGCGGCGCGGCGATTGTAGTGCACGCCAAGGCCGACGATTACAAGACCGATCCGTCCGGCGATTCAGGAGACCGGGTAGCCTGTGGCGTGATTACGAAGTAGGGCTCAACTAAATTTTGTCATTCCGAGCGCAGCGAGGAACCTGCTGTTTGCCGGCCGCATTTCTGCGTCATGGCGTGAGCCAACAGCGAAATCAGCGGGCCAATTTCGCCAGCCGGCGGGCCGCTTCGTCCAGCGTCTCCGGCTTCTTGCAGAATGCAAAGCGCACCTGCTTCGCCCCATCTCGCGGATCGCGATAGAAACTCGATCCCGGGACGGTAGCCACGCCGATTTCCTGCACCAGGTATTTTGCAAACGACACGTCGTCCTTAAACCCGAACGCCGAAATGTCGGTCATCACGTAGTACGCGCCCCGCGGGCGAAAACATTGGAACCCGGCCGAGGTCAGGGCAGGCATGAGATGATCGCGCCGCACGCGGTATCCCGCTGCCAGGTTCGCATAATATTCCGCGGGCAAGCTTAACGCCGCGGCCCCGGCCTCCTGCAACGGCGCGGGTGCGCCTACCGTTAGAAAATCGTGTACTTTGCGGATCGCATTTGTGATCTTCTCCGGCGCAACCGCCCATCCCACGCGCCATCCCGTCACGCTGTAGGTCTTCGACATACCGTTGATGGTCACCGTCCGCTCGCGCATTCCTTCGAGTGACACCATCGAAATATGTTCAGTTCCTTCGTAGAGAATGTGCTCGTAGATTTCGTCCGTAATGGCCAGCACGTCGAACTCGACGCACAGGTCGCGAATCAACTCCAGTTCGCGGCGGGTGAAAACCTTGCCAGTCGGGTTGTTGGGCGTGTTGAGAATGATCGCCTTGGTGTGCTTGTCGAACGCGCGACGCAATTCCTTCTCGTCGAACGTCCACTCGCCGCCGTCGGCCGCTGGGGGACGCAGCTTCACAAACTTCGGCTTCGCCCCGCTCAAGACCGAGTCCGGCCCGTAGTTCTCGTAGAACGGCTCGAAGATCACCACTTCATCGCCCGCGTTGCATACCGCCAGCAGAGTCGAAATCATCGCCTCGGTCGATCCACAGCACACCGTGATCTCTTTCTCCGGATCGACAATGATCCCCTGCCACACGCCCATCTGCCGCGCAATCGCGTTGCGCAGATTCTTCGCGCCCCAGGTGATCGCATACTGGTTCACGTCCGCCGCAACCGCCCGCTGCGCAGCCTGTTTGATCTCCGCCGGAGCAGGGAAGTCGGGGAAACCCTGCGCCAGATTCACCGCGCCGTGCAGCATTGCCTGCCGCGTCATCTCCCGAATGACGGACTCGGTGAAGTGCCCGACTTTGTCGCTGAGAAAGTGTTTGCCGGGCGCGGAAAGCTGAGCGCCCGAAACCGCGGGTGCCCCATTTCTCGCGTTCTTTGCGAGACGTGGGGATTGGGGACGCTCCTGGCGGGAGGATTTCCGAGAAGCCCGGGACGGAGGTTTCTTCACTTTCTTGCGCTGGGTCGAAGTGCGGTCTGCCATAGCAGGCAGACTAGCATAGCCGGAACTGAGGAAAGTTCATGGGGGCGATTTTTGTAAGGCGGCCCTGGACGCGGGCTGAGTCTTTGGGTGGCGCAGCGCTTTTAGCGCCGCGATTTCATCCATCCAAGATGAGTGGCTTTAGCCACCGAGGTAC
>JADGNP010000400.1 GCA_017883425.1 Candidatus Sulfotelmatobacter sp.
GTATCTTTCGGCGATTGTCACGGGAATCGTGACCGGGGAACAGGTGCAGGCGGCACTCGATACAGTCAATCCTCAGCTTCCGCACTATAAGCAAGTGCGGGCATTTTGCCTGCGGCCGGAACCGTTCTCCATTGAGAACGGGATGCTTACGGCAAACGGGAAGTTGAAGCGCGATTTGATTTCCGCACGCATGAAGAGCGAGATCGAGGAGATGTATCAAGTGAAGCAGGCGGTCTAGGCAGCTGGGCGGATATGGCATCATCGATTCAGACCGGGGAGCCGGCGCTGGGCATGAATCAATTTCAAGGGCAAACGCTGTCCTGGGATCTGAAGGACGGCATCATCGAACTGGCGCTCCACCGCGAGCCTCTCAACGAGATCAGCTCCCTCACCCTCGAGGAACTGGAGAAGTTCATCGGCGTACTCCACGGCCTCAGCCGTGAAGCGCACGCACTCATCCTGCACAGCACGCTGAAATCAGGATTCTGCGCCGGAGCTGACCTGCGCGAGCTCTACCAATGGATTCAGCAGTACGGGCACGCCGAAGTAGGCAAACATGCTAGAGAGTACCTGGAGCGAATCCATGCTGTGATGAACGCTCTCGACGCTTCGCCCCTGACCACGATCGCGGCAGTCCATGGCGTTACATTCGGCGGCGGCTTCGAGCTGGCCCTGACCTGCGACCTGATCATCGCCGACAAAATGGCCAGGTTCTGCTTTCCCGAGCTGCGCTTGGGACTCATTCCAGGATACGGTGGAATCCCGCGCCTGAAGCGCGATCTGGGCAATGCAGTCGTACGCGACTTGTTACTGACTGGCCGGAGTTTTAATACCACCAAGGCACAACAAATCGGGCTGGTGAGCCAGGTGGTCGCCGAAGGTGAGGCCCTGCGCGCGGCCCGCGCCACGGCAACACAGATGGCAAAGTTCGACCGCACCACCGCTGCCGCTGCCAAACGCTTCATCAAGCCGATTCCACATGAGGAGCTACAGCGCGAGATTGACATTTTCTGCGAGCTGCTTTTGCGGCCGGCGGTGCAAGCCGGATTGAAGAAATTTGTGGAGAGCACCGACGCGCAGCCGTATCTCCCATAGTCCAAACTGGAATAGAATAACTGCCTATGGAAACCGCCGAAAAGACCCTCGACGAGATACTCACGCTCGCCGCGGCGCACTTCAAAGTGCCGCGCGAGAGACTCTCTCCCGATGAAGACTTCTTCAAGGCGCTCGGGATCGACAGCCTGCAGACGCTCGACTTGCTCACGAAGTTGGAAAATCACTTCCGGGTGGAGCTGCCGGATTACGAACTGCAGGGCGTGACTGACTTTCGCACGCTGGCCGGCAAGATTCAGGCCCGGCTGTAGATGAGAATCCCATTGTTGATGGTTGATTTCTGATTGTTGATTGCCGAGGAACGTGCCTGCGGACGACACGTCCGGTGAATGAATTAACCATCTACAATCAACCATCAGCAATTCCCTTATGCTCGATCTCCGCCAATACACGTGTCTGGGCGCAGCGTTGCGCGATGCGCTCGACCGTTTCTCCTCTGAAGTCTGTCTGATCGAAGCGGAGCGCGATCGCGAGAAAGTCCGCCTGACGTACTCCGATTTCAAAGAGATTGCGCTGCCGCTGGCGCGCGCTCTGGAGGACGCCGATTACGATGCCGGCGACCGCGCAGCCATCATCATGACGAATCAGTCGAAATGGCTGATCTCGGCGTATGCGATCTTTTACTGCGGTGGCGTGCTGGTGCCGCTGGACTACAAGCTGAGCGCGGCGGAGCACCTGCAACTGCTTGCCCACTCCAAGGCCAAGGTGCTCATCGTCGAGTACCACTTGTGGCGGGCGATCATGGAGTCGCCCGACTTCCAGAAAATTGGGACCAGGATCGTTCTGGTGACGGAGGCCCCGCTGGGTGTGGAGTTGGCGGGCGCGTTTCGCTGGGAGGACTTCAAGCGCAAAGGCGCTCCCGACTTCGTTATGCGGCAGAAGGACGACGTCGCCTGCATCGTCTATTCCTCGGGAACGGGCGGGCGGCCTAAGGGCTGCGTCCTCACCCACGAAAACTATCTGGAACAGTGCCGGGCGCTGACCGCGTGGTATCCCTTTTGGCCGGGCGTGCGGTATTTGAGCATTCTCCCCACCAATCACGCGATTGATTTCATGGTGGGCTTTATTGGCCCGTTCGTATGCGGAGCTTGCGTGGTGCATTTGCGCACGCTGCGTCCCGAGTTCGTGCGCGACGCCTTTGTGCGCTACCGCATTACCTATGTATCGCTGGTTCCGATGATCGTGAAGAATCTGGAGCGCGGCCTGCGGGCGAAGTTCGACGAATTGCCGTCATGGAAGCGGGCGTTGCTGAATGCCATGATTGCGACCAACCGGCAGTTGACGCGCCGTCGGCCGAACGTGAAGCTTAGCCGCATGTTGCTCTCAAACGTGCACCGGGGGTTTGGAGGCGAGGTGCTGGCGCTCATCACCGGTGGGGCATTCATGGAGCCCTCGACCATGCAGTTCTTCTACGATCTCGGCATTCCGGTGGTGAATGGTTACGGTCTCACCGAGGCAGGCACTGCCCTCACGCTGAACGATCTTAAGCCGTTCCGCGCCGACACGGTCGGCAAGCCTCTGCCGGGAGTCGAGCTGCGAATTCTGAATCCGGATGCCGACGGTGTGGGCGAAGTGGCGGTCCGCAGCAAGACGGTGATGTCGCACTATCTCGATGATCCGGAACTCACCCTGGAGACGATCGTCGATGGCTGGCTTCTGACGGGCGATCTGGGCCGGTTTGACAGCGGCGGCCATTTGCAGCTCTTCGGGCGCAAGAAAAATATGATCGTGACCGAGGGCGGAAAGAATATCTATCCGGAGGACATCGAAACCGTTTTCGACGGGCTGCCGGTGAAAGAGTACGCCGTGTTTGCGGCGAACTACGTCTGGCCGAAGAAAGAACTGGGGCGCGAAAGTTTGGTCCTCGTGCTGCGGCTGGAGCAGAATCAGAAATTCGACAGCAAGTTGCTGGAAGAAATCTCGGCGCGAAATCGCCGGCTGCCCGACTTCAAGCGCGTGAGCGGATATTTGATTTGCGGTAAGGACTTTCCCCGGACTGCCTCGATGAAGATCAAGCGCCAGGTGCTGGCTGAGGACATCGGAAAGTCGGTGGAGCGGGAAGCAATGGTGGGATTGTGACCGGCCACTGCCTTGGATCGTCGCGCGAAGTTCTTGCGCGCATCTGCATTCACTGGCTGTGAAATGGACCTGGAACCTTGGGGCAAACCTATCTTGCGATTGTGAATCCGGCGGCAGGAGGCGGGCGGAGCCGCAAACTGCTGGGCCCCGCGCTGGAGCGCTTGCATGCGGGCGGGATTGAGGTCGAGGTAGCGGCGACCCGCGCTCCGGGGGAGGCGACGGAGATTGCGCGCGCGGCCTATGGGCGCGGCGTCCGGAACTTCATCGCGGTCGGCGGAGACGGCACTTCTTATGAAATCGTGAACGGCCTGTATCCGCAGGCCCTCGGCGGTGAGCGCCCGACCCTGGGATTCCTGCCGCTGGGCACGGGCAATTCTTTTCTGCGCGACTTCAGCAAACGGGGCGTAGAGCACGGGATCGAGTCTCTGCTAGCTCAGCGGAGCCGGGCTTGCGACGTGATGCGTTTGCGCCACCGCACCGGGGTGATCCATTACATTAATTTGTTGAGCATGGGCTTTACGGCGGATGTCGCCACGCTGCGGGCCAGGCGGTTTAGCGCCTGGGGACAGTTGGGGTACCTAACCTCGATTTTTCTAACTCTAGCTCGGTTCAACCGCCGCCCCTTTCCAGTTCGAGTCGAGGGCGCAGAAGGTTTTGACAGCCGGCGTTGCCTGTTCCTGACTTTTAACAATAGTAAGTTCACCGGTGGGACGATGATGATTGCACCCAAAGCCGAGATCGACGACGGCCTGGTGGAATATGTTCGTTGGGGTCCGATTGGGCGATTGGGACTGATCCGCAATCTGCCGGGCCTTTATGACGGCACGCATATCGAGCACCCGCTGGCCGAGCGCAAGGGCGTGCAGCGCATCGAGTTCAACCTGGAGGCTCCCATCGATGTCATGGTCGATGGGGAAGTGCTGACGCTGCATTGCGAGGAATTGGACGTGCTTCCCGGAGCGCTCAACGTCGTGGCCTGATCGTAGGTGTGCAAGACCGTCGTGATATAAGGATGAGCATGTCTGAAGAACGGCGGAAACGGCAAGAAGAGCGCGGTGGCAGTACGGGTGACGGAAGGTCGAAGAAAATCCTCATTTACGGCGGCATCCTGATCCTGCTGGCAGGAGCATTCATAGGAGGCCGGTACTACAGAAATCACAAGTACGATTCGTTCGCGAAGTGCCTGGCAACGAAGCAGGCCAGGATGTACGGCCTCTACTGGTGTCCGCACTGCATTGAACAGAAAGAGATGTTTGGGGAGGCGTTTCACTACGTGCCGTATGTGGAGTGCGCGATCAAAGGCTCCTCGGAAATGGCGCCTGCGTGCAAGATCGCGGGTGTGAAATTGTTTCCCAGTTGGCAGTTTGGGGAAGATCCGCCAAAGGAAGGGGTGTTGTCGCTGGAAGCTTTGAGCGACAAGACCGGGTGCAGCCTGCCGTGACGGATCCGGCGCTGGTTCCATCTTCAGAAGCATCGGGAATGCCCGGCGTCAACCGCGTTCTCTTTGCAGTCATCGCGGTTCTGTCGCTGGCGGGTGTGATCGTGTCGGCGGTGTCGCTGGAGCGCCACTACGCAAAGTCGGCGACCGCGTTCTGCGATTTCAGCCAGAAGTTCAGTTGCGACATCGTGAACCGCAGCGAATACTCGACTCTCATGGGAATTCCGGTTGCCGGAATCGGCGTAGCCGGGTACGCGGCACTGTTGGTTTTGGCTACATTCTGGAAGTCGCGTGCGGAGACGCCCAACCGCCTTCTGGGAGCGGCGATTGCGGGATTAGCCTTCGCCCTTTACCTCACTTACATCGAAGCGTACGAACTGATGACCTGGTGCATTTTGTGCCTGATCTCGCTTCTGCTGATTGCTCTGATCAGTCTTCTCGCGATCGTAGTGAAAGCAAGAGGTGCGAGAGCGTAAAGCGGCCCCTCCGTTGTATTCTGATAGTGCACTTTTCCGGATGGAAGAAATCCAGCAAACTGAGATCCACGGCCCCGGACCTGCTCCCGGCGTAATCCGGGGGGAGTCCGCAACCGGAGATTTACGCCTGCACGAATTTCGCAGCCGTATTTTTCAGAACACGCGATTCCTGCGCGTGTGGCTGCCTCCGG
>JADGNP010000401.1 GCA_017883425.1 Candidatus Sulfotelmatobacter sp.
GATTTCTTTCGCCCGTGGGGCTGGGGATATTGCCGCTTTGATTGGGGCTCGCACGTGGTGATCATCAACAACGCACCCTGGCGGCGGACCTGGATCAACCGGCACGAGTATGTTCATCCCTACGGGGTCCGGCGATACGGGGTGGGAGAGCGGCTTCCCGAACGGCACGTGCTACACGAGCGCACTGAGCGTGAGCGCACGGCGGCGCGGGAAGGACGCCCCCGCGTGGAAGAACACCGCGATCACCGCTCGCGCTAACTTGCTTTCAGGGCAGAGAGTGCTGGAGGACGCTCTGAAACAGGCTACCGAGACGGCAAAGAAGGGAAAAGAAGGGGTTTGGAGCGCGGACACTTATGTCTGCGCTCCCCTTCACAGCGATACCAATTCGTATTTCGATTTCAAACTTGAGTCTGATATGGTCGAGGACAGATTACGCCACCACTTTGACTACTATCTGGGCAAGACCGAGATAGTCATCTACTCCGTTCTCGCAGTGTTGCTGGCTGTCACGGCCTTTGTGACCATCGCAACCGCGGGCCAAATACTGTGGATCGGTCTCAGTCATTGGACGGTTGCAGCCCAGACTCTGAGGGTATTGAACCAACTCCTCATTGTGCTGATGCTGGTGGAGATTCTGCATACAGTACGTATCTCCATTCGCTCCCATGTTCTGGTTACAGAACCCTTTCTGATCGTCGGACTGATTGCCTCAATTCGCCGCGTTTTGGTGATTACCCTGGAAGCAGCCACGCTCACGAAAGAAGGTGCATGGGCGACCGAAGGCTCAAGCGCCATTTTCCACTCTTCGATGATTGAACTTGGTTTGTTGGGTCTGCTGATCCTTGTACTGGTAGTTTCCATTACACTTCTGCGTCGCTACGCTCCCGCATCGAAAGACTTGTCGGAACTCTGAAGTCCGACTCTTCTTCCCCCAAGGATGCGTAAGGATGCCCCTATTTACAGCCAAGTGCGACGATTCTGTCCGGATGGTCGGCCAACCGGAAGTTATCCAGAAACGGGCTTGTGGGAAGTTGGCAGGCCACTCCAAGCCACACCGCTTAAGTTAGCGCTTATGGGCGTCTCGCCCCCGCAGCCTCAAACAAATCGAGCGCCGGAGCATACACTCCGGCGCTCGGGTTCTGCTGCAGCCTTGCCGTTCCTACGGCTCTCGGACTGAGGCTGGGACTCCGGCTTTGCGCGCTTCTTCCTGCACGTCGTCGAGCTTTTGCTTGGCGTCGTCCAGAGCCTTCTGCTTGTCGGCGATTTGCTGCTTGTACTGCGCATCCTGCTTGTCCCACTCGGCGGAGTTGCGCATGCGGTTGCCCGCATCGGCGTACATGGCGGCGGCGCGAATCTGGTATTCCCGCTGCAGCACGTCGAGTTCGCGAGCCAGCAGATCGATCTGATCTTTCTGCGTCGCGATCTTGTCACCCCATTGTTTCCATGCAGCTTGTTTGTCGGATTCCTCCGCTGGAGCCGTGCCTGTGCCCGCCTGCGGAGCCTTCACTTCTGTCGCAGTCTTGGCTTCAGTTCCAGCTTTAGTTTCGCCTGCAGCCGGAGCCGCGCCTTCGGACTGGGCCGAATTGTCGCTGATGGACGCCGGCGTCGAGCCCACGACCGAGAGCTTGTCTTCCCTCGGCAGATTGTCGTTGTCGAAAACCTTCGGCTTGGCCTTGGCGCCAGGATCCTTCCGGACCTGCCGGGCATAGTCACCCAGCGAAGAACCGCTGGACGGGTTTTGCGAGGTCGACGGAGCCTGATTCTGGGCGCCGGCTGGAAGGCCGGCCAGGCCGAGAAGCAGCACGAGTCCAATTCCACTGCATGCGATGTGTTTCATCATTCCCACCTCTTTACGCTTGAGTCTGTTTCGCCGGAACGGCAGAATCCGCCGCGCCAGCCCAACTGTTCTGTCCATCCAGATCAATCCACTGGGCCGCCCGCTGCCGCCCCCTGCGCGGCGCGCTTTTCTGTCAAAAATCCTCCAATGCTGCGATCCAGTTGCGCGGCCTCGTGCGCAATGTCGCTGGCGAGTTGCCTAGCCAGTTCCGGATCGCGGCTGTTGGCAAGCTGCTGCGCATAGCCGGAAATCGTGGTCAGCGAGGTGCGCAACTGCAGCGCCATCTCGGCCGAGATCTCGCCGTGCAATTCCTGCTGGCGGCGGATGCGTTCCAGTTCGCTGAGGTCGTTGATCAGGCAGGCGACGCCGAGCAGGCCGCCATCGACGGACGGCACCGGAGAAACCGTGACGGCGATGAAGCGCTTTTCGCCGGCCGGGGTCTCATATTCGGCTTCGACCTCCCGCCGCTTGCTGTCTTCGCGCAGCACGGTGCTGATCTCGTCCGCGAGGGAGACGGGTTCGTCGCTGGTTTCATCCGGGAAGACGCCGGCCGCGGCCGCCCTGGCCGAACTGACCACGGCGCCGCGGAAAATGTCTTCCGCTCCCATTCCGGTGGTGGAGGCGAAACCCAGGATCGCCTTCGCCGACGGATTGGAAGTCTTCACCAGTCCATTCGTTCCGAAGACGAGCACGCCACAGGAAAGATTCGAAAGCACCGCTTGGCTGAAATTTTCGCGGGTCCGGGCGCGATGCTGCTCCGCTTTCGATTGCACCTGCAGTTCATGCTTCTGCTGCTTGAGTTGCTGGATCACCGTGTTGTACAGGTGCAGCGGCAGAGTCTCCAGGGATGGTGAAGCGTCGGCCGAAAAATCGCCCTCCTCGGCAATACTCTTCCGCAGCAGGCGGATGAAGAGCAAGCCCAACAAGAATGCAAAGGTTGCGCAGAACAACACCACCGCTGCTCGCAGCAACACCGGGTTGGCCATCAGCCTCACCAGAGCCCTCCGTACCAGTGCAGGAATTGGTTGCCGAAGAAAAACGCGATCAGGGCCATGCTTCCCAGAAAGACGCCAAACGGCATCTGGTAGTTGCGGTAGACCACTTGCGCCGACTGCCATCCCCGGCGCCGGGCGGCTTGCGCATTGGCCAGCCGTTTCATAAAACGGTGCGTACGCTTCAGCCAGACCACGAAAACCGTGGTCAACCCAAACAACGATCCCGCCAGCGACGCGGTAAAAATCGTGAAGATTGTCAGCTTCATTCCCAGGAACGCGCCCACCATGGCCATGAGTTTGACGTCGCCGAACCCCATGCCTTCCATGCCGCGCCAGCGCAAGTAAACTGCCCCCGCGCCGTAGATGAATGACGCGCCCAGAACCGCGCCCAGCAGGGAATCCAGCAGAGACAGAACCCGCACCGAAACATCGCCGCTGAAGGGCAGATTCACCACTCCGGGCAGGAACTGGGAAGCCAGATCATTCACCGGAACCAACAGGCTGAAGACCAGGCCCAGCGCGAGCCCAGGCAGTGTCATCTTGTCCGGCAGCAGCTTGGTTTCGGCGTCCGTGAAAATCAGTCCCAACAGCAGAAACGCCAAGGTGCAGTATTTCAGCGTGGAAAGCGTCAGCCCGAAATACCAATAGCAGGCCAGAAACAGCAGGCCCGTGAGCAACTCAATCATCAGGTAGCGCGGCGAAATTCTGGTCTTGCAATGGCGGCAACGCCCGCCCAGGATCAGCCAGCTCAACACCGGGAGATTGTCGTAGAAGGCGATCGGCTGCTTGCACTTGGGGCACGCCGAACGCGGCGTCACCACCGACCGCCCCAGCGGCAGGCGATAGATACACACATTCAGAAAGCTGCCGAAGGCCAGCCCGAAGAGAAAAATCGCCGATGCGAGGACAGGATCCACGTGGTCTCTGAAGATCTCCCAGGTACAACCCGCGCCTTCCGCGCGAGCGTCTCCTGAAGAACGCTGCAATTCTCTGTTCTTGGTTGGATTATAAGTCGATCATGTGGGGAGGACTAAGGTACTGAAGTCACTGCCCGAATGGCCAAGGGGGAGTAAGACATTGACCACTGGGCGGTTACGGCCCGTAGGCAGGAAACTGAACCAGGTTCCTTCTGGGCGAGCCGCGCCAGACACTGGTCCACCGTTCGCCGGGCTCGTTCGCGCTGAAGTTTAAGCGCTGGACCCCGGAGCGCGTCCACCGCGCCCCGGAGCCATCATCGCTCGATTCTGCGAATGCCTTGGGTGCCTACTTCGCCTGCAGGCTCTCGATATACGAGACCAGGTTGGTGATTCTCTGCTGTACCTGGCCTTCATGACCCTGACTGATGCTCGAGAACAGCGGACCCCAAACCGGCATATCCTGGCTGCCATGGGACGGCGTGCTTGCCTGTCCCTTGATCACAGCTGCGACGTGAGGCGCCGGGTACTTGCCGCCGCTCTTCTGCGCCAGAAGGGTCAGGTCGGTCGGCGGAGTCTTCATGGCCGAGGCTGCCGGCCCGTTGCCCTTGCCATCTTTTCCATGGCAAACGGCGCAATAACTGTTGTACATCTCTTTGCCCGAGTTGGACGGGGCGTTGGTGATGGGAACATGCTTGACGGTGGGTGCAGTCTGCGCGGGGGCCTGCTGGGCCACGGCAAAAGTCGAAATCGCCACCAGAATGACAGCCAGACTGATGAATTTCATTACACGCATTTCTTTCCTCCTGGGCTTACGTCGCCCGAAACTGCCACAACAGTGTAGTCTAGGCGCGGTTCCGCGCAGGGAAATGTGATCGAAATCACAGGAAAGTGTGACTTCTGAAGACCTCTCGACCGCTATTGGCATGCCAGTTTCGCGATTTGTGCGAAACTCCCCCTGCACCCAGTCGAAGAAATAGGCCTTTCTCTGCGAGCTCTGCGGATCTTCTTTGCGCTCTCTGCGGTTAAGGGCTTCTTCTCGCGCCGCCAAAGCTCGCGCCCTACCCTCCTCACGGGAACGCGAAGCGCAACAATTCCCCCTCCAGCGCCAGCGCCGAAGGCTCGTGAACCGGAAACACTCCCTTCCACCAGTTCCAGGTTTGCGGTACGAGGCGGGTCTGCGCGGCGGGGACCTCCACCCAGCCCTCCGCCGTCTCTTCGCGGAGAAAAACGGAGAATGCAGGAACGGCAGGAGCCTCGGTATGAAACGGCTCCGACTTCCACTCATACAGGGTTGCCGACAGCTTCTCCGTCAGCGATTCGCGCGGATCGAGACACAGAATCCATCCCGGGTTCGCGATTCGAAGATAGTCTCCCGGCGAGGCTCCGGGCCTGGCGCTCACCACTCTCGCGCCATACTCGCGAGCGACGCGCACCGTGGCGTCGCGCGAGCCGTGGTCCACCACCAGAATGTCATCGCAAGCGTAAAGCGTCTCCAGGGCGCGCCCCAGCCGCAGAGCATCGTTTTCCGTGTGCAGTAGCGC
>JADGNP010000402.1 GCA_017883425.1 Candidatus Sulfotelmatobacter sp.
TCCGATCCCGTGCCGGTGCCCAAAGCCAAAGGCAATCCGCCGAGCAGCGCCGCCATGGTCGTCATCATGATCGGGCGAAAACGCAACAGGCATGCCTCGTGAATCGCGTCCGTCGGGGACTTTCCGTGTTCGCGCTCGGTGTAGAGTGCAAAGTCAATCATCATGATGGCATTCTTCTTGACGAGTCCGATCAGCAGAATGATCCCAATCAGCCCGATCACGTTGAGTTCGTTATTCGAAATCTTCAAAGCGAGCAGCGCGCCCACGCCGGCAGAAGGAAGCGTAGATATGATCGTGATCGGGTGTGCGTAGCTCTCATAGAGAATGCCCAGCACGAGGTAAACGGTCAGCAGAGCAGCCAGGATGAGCAGCGGTTCGCTGGCCAGCGAGTCCTGGAACGCGGCGGCCGTGCCCTGAAACTTGGCGTTGATTGTGGATGGAAAGCCAATGCTGCGCTCGGCGTTTTCAATCACGGTGGTCACATTGCCGAGCGAAACTCCCGGGGCTAGATTGAAAGAGAAGGTCACCGACGGATATTGTCCCTGGTGGTTGACCCCGAGCGAGGTGTTCGACGGCCCGAAGTGCGCGAGCGACGCCAGCGGCACCGCCGTGCCGTTTTTCGCGCGCACATAGATGCTCTGGAGAGCGTCCGGGCTGTTGGCAAATTCCGGAGCCACTTCCATGACCACGTGATACTGGTTCAACGCCTTGTACATGATCGAGACCTGGCGCTGGCCGAAGGCGTCGTAGAGAGCGCTATCGATATCGGAGACGGCGACTCCAAGACGCGCGGCGGTGTCGCGGTCAATCACCACGCTGGCTTGCAGTCCCTTATCCTGCTGGTCGGTGTTGACGTCCCGCAATTGCGGCAGAGAACGAAGCTTCTGAAGCAAGCGCGGCGCCCATTGGTTCATCTCTGCCAGATCTTCCCCCTGCAGCGTGTACTGGTACTGGGCCTGACCCATGCGGCCGCCGATGGTCAGATCCTGCGCCGACTGCATGTACAGGGTCGCACCCGGGACTACCGCTAGTTTTGACCGCAGACGTCCAATCACTTGATCCGCGCTGACTTTGCGTTCCGAAAGCGGCTTGAGCGTGATGAACATGCGTCCAGTGTTGTACGTGGTATTGCCGCCGGCGAAGCCCACAATCGTGGCCACCGCGGGGTCCTTCATTACGATGTTCACGAACTGGGTCATCTTGCCCTTCATGGCGGTGAAGGAAATGTCTTGCGCGGCCTGCACCGATCCGCCGATCCGGCCCGTATCCTGCTGCGGGAAGAAGCCCTTCGGAACCAGGATGTAGAGATACACGCTGAGACAGGCGGTCGCGATCGTCACCGCCAGAGTCAACGGCTGATGCCGCAAGACCCAATCGAGACCGCGTTTGTATCCGCCCAGCAAGCGGTCAAAGGCCCATTCGCTGGCGCGATAGAAGCGCCCATGCTTCTTCTCACCCTGAGGCCGAAGGAACTTGGCGCACATCATGGGCGTCATGGTCAGTGAAATCGCCAGTGACATGCCGATAGCGACACTGAGCACGACGGCGAATTCCCGGAAGAGCCGCCCGACGATACCGCCCATCAGCAAAATAGGAATGAAAACGGCCACCAGTGAGACGCTCATCGAGAGCACGGTGAATCCGATTTCGCGCGCTCCGCGAAACGCCGCCTGCACCGGGGTCATCCCCTGCTCGATGAAGCGCGTGATGTTCTCGAGCACCACAATCGCATCGTCCACCACGAAGCCGGTCGAGATTGCCAGCGCCATCAGCGACAAGTTATCCAGACTGTAGCCCAGCAGGTACATCACGCCGAAAGTGCCAATCAGCGACAGCGGCACGGCTACCGTGGGAATCAAGGTTGCGCGCAACGTACGCAGAAAAGCGAAGACCACCAGGATGACGAGTATGACCGAGATGATCAGCGTCAACTCGATATCGGACACCGAGGCTCGCACCGTGATCGTGCGGTCGAGAACCACACTTAATTGGATGGCGGGAGAGATCGAAGCCTGCAACTGCGGCAGCGCCGCACGCACACGATCGACGGTGGCGATAATGTTGGCGCCCGGCTGGCGTGAAATGATCATCAGCACTCCGGGTTTGCCATTGGCCAGTCCGACGTTATGAATATCTTCGACCGCGTCCCGCACATCGGCGACATCGGCCAGCCGGACCGGCGCGCCGTTCTTGTAAGCGACGATCAGATTGCGATACTGATCGGAGCGGAAAATCTGGTCGTTGTCGCGAATGCTCCACGCATTCACGGCGTCGCTGAATTCGCCTTTGGGAGTGTTGGCGTTTGCCTGGTTGAGCGCTATGCGGACCGCGTCCAGGCCCACGCCCAGCTTGTTCAGAAGCATGGGATTAACTTCGGCGCGGACGGCAGGTTTTGCTCCGCCGCCGACGAAGACTTGCCCGACCCCGTCTACCTGCGCTAGTTTCTGGGCGAGGATCGAGTCCGCGGCGTTGTAAATCTCGGACAGCGGGATGGTGTCGGAGGTGAGAGCCAGGATCAGGATGGGCGCATCCGCCGGGTTGACCTTGCGATACGTGGGATTGCCGGGAAGGTTGGCAGGCAGTTGACTGCGTGCCGCATTGATGGCCGCTTGCACGTCGCGTCCGGCGGCATCGATGTTTCGGCTGAGGTCGAACTGGAGAACGATGTTGGTGGAACCCAGTTGGCTGGTCGAGGTCATCTGGTTCACACCAGCAATGCGCCCGAACTGCCGCTCCAGCGGAGTCGCCACCGCCGAGGCCATCGTCTCCGGGCTTGCTCCCGGCAACCCCGCCCCCACCGAGATGACGGGAAACTCCACCTGCGGCAGCGGAGCTACGGGCAGAAAGGTGAATGCCAACACTCCCGAAAGCAGCAGCGCCGCCGCCAGCAACGAGGTCCCGACCGGCCGCTTGATAAAGGGAGCGGAAATATTCATGGCATCAGTCTCCGGAAGGCTCGGGAGTTGGCTCCTCCATCGGATTGCCGATCTTGTAGCGCGCGAATCTTTGCGCCAGCCGGTCAAACCACAAATACACGACCGGGGTGGTATAGAGAGTGAGCAACTGGCTCAGGAGCAATCCGCCGACAATCGTGATTCCGAGCGGATGGCGGAGTTCCGAGCCCGTGCCGCCGCCCAGCGCCAGCGGCAATCCGGCGAGCAATGCGGCCATGGTGGTCATCATGATCGGACGGAAACGAAGCAAGCACGCCTGGTAGATGGCTTCTTCCGGCGGTTTGTGCTCCACGCGTTCGGCTTCGAGCGCGAAGTCGATCATCATGATGGCGTTCTTCTTCACGATGCCGATCAGCAGGATGATGCCGATCAGGGCGACGACGCCGAGATCATTACCGGTAATCAGCAGCGCGAGAATTGCGCCGACACCCGCCGAGGGGAGCGTGGAAAGAATCGTGACCGGATGAATGTAGCTCTCATAGAGCACTCCCAGCACAATGTAGACGGTGATGACTGCGGCCAGGATGAGCCAGGGCTCGCTCGAAAGCGAATTGTGAAAGGCAGCCGCGGTTCCCTGGAAACTGGTGTTGATACTGCGCGGCAGGTTGATTTCTTGTTCCGCCTGTTCGATCGCCTTGGTGGCCTCGCCCAGGGAAACACCGGGAGCCAGGTTGAAGGACAGGTTCACCACCGGAAACTGGCCCAGGTGATTGATGGCGAGCGGTGCATTGCGCATTTCGAGGCGGGTGAAGGCGGAAAGCGGAACCTGCGTGCTGCCGGATGTGCCGGTCGGCGATGCGTTTGTGGCCGAGGTGCTGGTGGTTCCGGTCGCGGACACTCCCGTCGCCGATGCACTGGTGCTCGATACGCCACTTGTTGATTTGACGTAGATGTCCTTCAAATTGTCCGGGGTCACCATGAATTGCGGGTCCACTTCCAGCACGACGTGATACTGGTTCAACTGCGTAAACATGGTGGAGACCTGCCGCTGCCCAAACGCGTCGTAGAGCGTGTCGTCGATGGCCTGCGGCAGGATGCCCAATCGCGAAGCCGTATCGCGATCGATGATCAGGTTGGCTTGCAATCCGTTGTTCTGCTGGTCGC
Organism: Candidatus Sulfotelmatobacter sp.; assembly: GCA_017883425.1. Classification (GTDB taxonomy): domain Bacteria; phylum Acidobacteriota; class Terriglobia; order Terriglobales; family Acidobacteriaceae; genus Sulfotelmatobacter. Next base: position 4,059 of record JADGNP010000402.1, read on the forward strand.
TGGCCACGTCGCGCAACTGCGGAACGGTTTGCAGCTTTTGCAGAAGTTGCTGCGACCAGGTAGCCAATTCGGCTGCGTCGGCGTCTTCCATCGAATACTGGTACTGGGTGCGGCTGACGCGGCTTTCCACGGTCAGGTCCTGCACCGGCTGCATGTAGAGCGTGATGCCTTCCACCTTGGCCAGTTCCGGTTGCAGATCGCGAATGATCTCGGAAGCAGTCTCTTTGCGCTGATTGCGCGGCTTCAGATTAATCTGGATGCGGCCGCTGTTCGGCGTGACGTTGGTTCCATCGACGCCGATGAACGAAGCCAGGTTGTCGACGTTCCCATTCTTCAGAATCACTTTCGCCAGTGCCTGCTGCTTCTGCGACATAGCCACAAACGACGTATTCTCGGCGGCTTCGGAGATCCCCATGATCACGCCCGTATCCTGCACCGGGAAGAAGCCCTTGGGTACGTAGACATAAAGAAGCAGCGTGGCGATCAGGGTTGCTACCGTAACCAGAAGAGTGGTGGTCTGATATTTGAGGACGAACTTCAGGGTCCGGCCGTAGAACGCGATCACGCGGTTGTAGAAGTCCTCGGTGACGCGGTAGAAGCGAGATTCCTTCCCGGGCTGTCTCTGTTTCAGAAGCTTCGCACACATCATCGGCGTCAGGGTCAGCGACACCACGGCGGAAACCAGAATCGTCACCGCCAGGGTAACGGCAAACTCGCGGAAGAGCCTGCCTACGATGTCTCCCATGAACAGCAACGGGATCAGCACTGCGATCAGCGAAACGGTCAGCGATACGATCGTGAATCCAATCTGTCCCGCTCCCTTGAGCGCGGCTTCCAGGGGAGGCTCACCTTGTTCCAGGTATCGATTGATGTTCTCGATCATCACGATCGCATCGTCCACCACGAATCCGGTCGAGATGGTGAGCGCCATCAGCGTCAGGTTGTTCAGGCTGTAGCCGAGCAGGTACATCACCCCGAAGGTGCCTACCAGGGAGAGTGGCACGGCAACGCTGGGGATGACGGTCGCGGCGAGATTCCGCAGAAAGAGGAAGATGACCATCACCACCAGGCCCACCGTCAGCATCAACTCGAACTGCACATCGTTGACCGATGCGCGAATCGTCTGGGTACGGTCGATGAGGATTTGCGCCTTGACGGCCGCGGGCATGGAAGCCTGCAATTGCGGCAGAACTTTCTTGATGCGATCGGCCACGCTGAT
>JADGNP010000052.1 GCA_017883425.1 Candidatus Sulfotelmatobacter sp.
AACAGCGCCACACACACACAAGACCGAAGCAGGGAAGCAGTCATTGCGCTCCTTTCGGAAACATGGCCTTGAGCAGATCATCCCTCACCAACTGCAGACGGTTGATGGCGTCTCGCACCGGCGCCTGGTCGTCATGACCCAGCGAGTGCAGGATCTCGGTAAGCTTACGAGTCATCGCACGTACCGCAATCTCGCTCTGCTTTTGATATTTGTGCGATTGAATCGCATAGTCCCGGGCCAATTCCGAATAAGCCACCACGTCCACCAACGCGGCCTGGCCTTTCTCGACGTCGCCAGCCGCGTACAATTTGTCGGCCTCCGCCAGTTGCTTTTGAGAGATGTGCACACATAAGTGAGGCCGGTCCCCGATGTTCGTCGAAGCAACTCGGGCCTTCAACTCCTCAACCGTAGGCTCGTTGCTGGGCGCCGCGCTGGCCGTCACCGCAACAACGAGCGCTAACAGCGTGACCGTTCCCCACAACCGAAATAGGTACCGCACCCCAAGCATCATCCCAGTCCCGCGGTGAATTATTTTTTGGGCTCAATGGCGATGAGCCGGTGCTTCGCCTGCCATTCCTGATCAGGATACTTCCCGTTGGCCGTTTTGAGGAAGAGGTGATAATTCACCGACGCCCTCTTGAAGTCTTTGAGATGGTCATACGCCGAAGCTCGCAGGAAGTACGTGATAGGCTCGTCCGGCAAGACTTTCGCCCGCATGTCCAGAGCCTTGATGGTCAGGGGATAGTCCTTGTTCTCGCTGGCGGCGAAGGCCAGGTCGCCGTAAGCCGTTCCCAGTTCAGGCTTGAGTTTCACCGCTACCAGGAATTCCTTCTGGGCGTCAGCGAACTTCTTCTGCCGAAGCAGGCTCTGTCCCAGCTCCCGGTGCAGTTCGGCATCGTTGGGATGGTCCACGATCAGCGCCCGATAAGCTAATTCCGCTTGGTCATTCTTGCCCGCCGTCGCATACAGATCGGCGAGATCCCGCTGCAGCGAAACATCCCCCGGCGCCAGCTTTGCCCCAGCCTGCAGTTCGGCAATCGCGTCATCGTTCTTGCCTTCAGCCGCCAGCACTCGCCCCAATTGAATGCGCGCGGATCCCTGGTCGGGACGCGCCGCCAGCAGTTTGCGCAGTTCCGCCTCCGCCTCGGGAAACCGGCGCCCCCGCATGTAGATGTTTGCCAGCCCTGCCACCGCGTCGGAAGAAGGATCCAGCGCGAGGGCCTGTTTGTATTCCTGCTCGGCGTCAGAGAATTTCTCTTGTTTCTCCAGAAGCAGTCCCGCGGCCAAGTGAGGTTCAGGATCCTTTGGCTGCAACGCCGCGGCCTGCCGGTAGGCCGCAATAGCCTCGTCCGGCTTCTTTGCTTCGAGCACATGAGCCAGAGAAAGCCAAGCCCGCGCCTGGCCCTCCGCGGCGTGTTTCGTGGGCTTGAGCTGCGTGGCGGAGCGCAGATATTGTTCCGCATCGGGTGCGCCAGTCTTGGCGAGTTGCAGTCCCAGATTCAGGTTCGACTCAAACACATCCGGCTTGGCCGCCACCGATTTGCGATACGCGGCAATGGAATCGTCCATCTTGCCGAGCCCGTTTTCCACAAACCCGAGCTCAAACCACGCCACATAATTCGCGGGATCGTTCGCGGCATCGCCCGAAAGAAGCTTGCGCAGCAACGGCTCGGCCCCAGCGTAGTCCTGTTTCTGAATCAACTCTTCGGCTTTCGTCTGCTCCGGCGGGGGTGCGACTTCCTCAGCAATCTTGGTGTGATGGACCGTCTTGCCGGAACCTGCTCCGGTCTTGCGATGAGCGCTGGAAGAAGAGTCGCCCGCCTGTGACTGCGACTCCGTCTGCGGCGCAGACGAACCCGGATTCGCGGCCTGAGCGCCGGCGCACGCGGGCACGCCCGCCAGAAGCACGACGACCGCGAGTCTACGAGCGACCATTGGAACGCGAGATACCATTTCCGTTCAGAATACGCGCCAGATACTTCCCGGTGTAAGAACCCGCCAGCTTGGCGATCGCTTCCGGCGGCCCCGTCCCCACCACCTTGCCGCCACGACTCCCGCCTTCCGGCCCCAGATCGATGACCCAATCCGCCGTCTTGATGACCTCCAGATTATGCTCGATGACGACGATCGATCCCCCCGCTTCAATAAGACGGCGAAAGGCCGCCAAAAGTTTGCTGACGTCGTCAAAATGCAGCCCGGTCGTGGGCTCGTCGAAAATGTACAGCAGCCGCCGCTTGAGCCGCGCCTCGCTCCCGGACACGCCCCGGCTTATTTCTCGCGAGGCCGGCTGCAGGTGCGCCGCCAGTTTCATGCGCTGCGCCTCGCCCCCCGAGAGCGTCGTCGCCGACTGTCCCAGCCGCAGATATCCCAAGCCGACTTCCTCCAGCGTCCGCAGCTTTTCGGTAATCTTGGGCGCCTCGGCAAAGAACTTCAGAGCTTCCTTCACCGTCAGGTTCAGCACTTCGTGAATGTTCTTGCCGCGGTAGCGCACCTCGAGCACCTGCGGCTTGTAGCGCGTGCCCTTGCACTCCTCACAAATCAGTTCGACGTCGGCCAGAAATTGCATCTCCACCGTGACCGTGCCGTCGCCCTGGCATGTCTCGCAGCGCCCTCCGGGAATGTTGAACGAAAAGTGGCCCGCTCCAAACCCGCGCTTCTTCGCTTCCGGCAGAGAAGCAAACAAATCGCGAATCGCATCGAACGCCTTGATATACGTCACCGGGTTCGAGCGCGGCGTCCGCCCGATCGGCGACTGATCGACCAGCACTACCTCCTCGATAAACTGATCGCCCTCCAGGCTCTCCCAACTCGCGGCCGGCCCCGGCGCTCCATTGCCGGACTGCTGCTTGGCCTGCGCCAGAGCCCGGTACAGCACTTGATGCAGCAGCGTCGACTTACCCGATCCCGAAACGCCCGTAATCGCGACAACCATCCCCAGCGGAATGCTGATGTCCACGCCCTTCAGATTGTTGGCGCGCACGCCGCGAATCCTGATCTGCTGCGCTCCCGGCTTGCGCCGCAGCACCGGCAACTGAATGCGCAAGTCTTCCGAAAGGTAACGTCCAGTCAACGAAACCGGATTGTGCAGGATCTCGTCGTACGTCCCTTCGGCAACCAGCTTGCCGCCATTCTCGCCCGCCCCAGGTCCGAGATCCAAAATCCGGTCCGCCGCGCGCATGATGTCAGGATCGTGCTCGACCACCAGAATCGTGTTCCCGAGATTGCGCAGGTCGTGAAGAATCTTGATGAGCCGGTGCGTATCGCGGGGATGCAGCCCAATCGACGGCTCATCCAGCACATACAGCGTGCCCACCAGCCGCGATCCCAGCGAAGTCGCCAGCTGAATGCGCTGCGCTTCGCCGCCCGACAGCGTGGACGAAAGCCGGTCCAGCGTCAGATATTCCAGCCCCACATCGTTCAGAAATCGCAGCCGCTCGCGAATCTCCTGCAGCAGTTTGTCGGCAATCTCGGCTTCCTCGGCGCTCAACTCCACCTGCTCAAAGAATCGCAGTGCATCCTCGACGGTAAGTGCACAAATCTCGCAGATGTTGCGCCCGTTGATCTTGACCTGCCGGGCCTCCAGGCGCAGCCGTGACCCGTTGCAATCCGGGCACAGCGAATATCCGCGATAGCGGCTGAGAAACACGCGTACGTGCAGCTTGTATTTCTTGCGCTCCAGGTGATTGAAAAATCCGCGAACCCCCAGAAACTTTCCCTCGCCGTTGAGCACCAGATTCCTGTGTTCGTCCTCCAGGTCCGCCCACGGTACATCCAGCGGAATGTCGGCCTGCTTGGCGAACCGCTTCAGATCGGTAAACAGCGGACGATACTTGGGCTTGGTCCACGGCTCGATCGGACACTCGCCCAGCGTCTTCAGCTTGTCCGGGATCACCAGGTCGAGATCGAAGTCGATCGTATTCCCAAATCCCTGGCACCGCGGACAAGCCCCGTAAGGATTGTTGAAAGAAAAAAGCCGAGGCTCGGGTTCCTCGTAGCGCAAGTTGCAGTCCTTGCATTCAAACCGCTGCGCGAAGCGCAGTGCTCGTGTGGCGCGGACCTGCCCTGAGCGCAAGTCGAAGGGGCCCCCGCCCGCGGCATTGGCAGGCTCATCGTCCCCCGGAATCTCAAAAATAACTTCCCCCGCCTCGCGATAAGCAGTCTCAATCGCATCGACCACCCGCGTGCGAGCCTCCGCCGAAACGACGAGCCGATCCACCAGCACAAACACTGGCTCCGCAAAGTTAATATCAAGCAAAGATTCCGGCGTAGAGAATTCGTAAACTTCCCCCGCCTGGTAAAGCCGGTTGAACCCACCTTTGCGCAAGTCAAACAACCGAGTCTTCAGAGCCTCGCTCAACTGCGCCCCGGGTGCCCCATTTCTCGCGCTCTTTGCGAGAAGTGGGGCTTTTCTAGACTTGGACGAACGCGCAGCCGGACCCACCGGTTCCTGCACCCCCGGTGTAGGCCGCTGCAGCGGAAACAACACCTGCAGCCGCGTGTCCGGATCCAGCGCCAGAATCGCGTCGGCGACTTCGTCGACGGTGTCCTTCTTCACCTCGCGCCCGCAGTTTGCGCAATACGTCCGCCCCACCCGCGCAAACAGCAGCCGCAGATAATCGTAGATCTCGGTCGCCGTCGCCACCGTCGACCGCGGATTCCGCGTCGTATTCTTCTGCCGGATCGCTACCGCCGGGGCGATCCCATCAATGGTGTCCGCGTCCGGCTTCTCAATCCGCTCCAGAAATTGCCGTGCGTACGCCGACAACGACTCCACGTACCGGCGCTGCCCCTCGGCATAAATCGTGTCAAACGCCAGCGAGGACTTGCCGGACCCGGACACCCCGGTCACCACCGTTAACGCATTGTGCGGGATCTCAAAGTCAATGTTCTTGAGGTTATGGACGCGGGCGCCGCGCACAACAATGCTTTCCGTTGGAATCGAGACACTGCGAGTAGGGTCAGAAGACATCGGATAAAGGGCCGCGCCAGCCCCACGCCAGCCCCGAGCGCACGCGCTCAGCGCCTTCCGCGAGGGCTGCCGAATCTTTCTATTATAAAGCAGGGAAGTAAGGCCCGCTCTCATCGTAGAGACGTGGCTTGCTACGTCTCTGCCGGCGCGCCATTCGAAACGACACGGATCGGAAATACCTTCCTCAAAACAATAAAGAGCGAAGCGCGGAGGGCGAAGGGAAAGCCCTCCGCGCGCGACGGCCGCAGCGCGCGTTGCCAGAAGAGTCGAACCGCCTACGAGGCCGCCTCGATGTTCTCCACATGAATCAGGTTGGTGTTCAGATCGAGCTTACCGGTGACTTTCACCTGCTTGCCTTCAAACTCCTTGGCCTTATCTTGGTCGTCGAGTTGGTAGCTCACATGCGCGGCCGTATCCTTCAGGACGAGTTTGCCTTTCTCCTTCACGATCGTGCCGTTGAAAGGCTTGGCGTCCTGGGTCTGCATGTCGTTTTGCTGTTGTTGTGCCGCGCTGGGCTGCTGGCCGTCGCGTGCTGGCTCTTGCGCATTGGCCTGCACGCTGAGAGCAACCAAGCCTGCCATGAAAGCCAGTACCGCTGCGAAACGCAATAGAAAACTGTTCATCACGAACCTCCGAGCGATTGGGTTGGTCTTGCTTGCCTCGGACTCTTGCAAGCTCTGTGCCAATCAACCTACGAGTCGTGCTCCCTTGCACATACGAGGCATCCCGACGATTTCGAGCGAACCGCAAGTCCGTAATTTCTCGCCAGTATCTGGAAGTTCTTCGCCAGCAGAACGCAGGGCTGCATGATCACAGCTTGGGGAAAAACTTACACGCACAGCGGCAGCCCTACCCGAGTCAATTCCTCTTGCATCGCAACCCGCACCAGCAAAACCAACAACTTCGCAGTTTGGCAGCGCCTGTGCTTGCAGAGTCGAAGAATCTGGGCCCCACAACTTACCGAATGTTGTGTCTTTGCTGGCGCCGCAAAGTTCTGGCGAAGACCGGAGGAAGGAGTGTGTGAAGACAATGGACCACACTGCCGCAGCCTACGGCGTCTATCCCGATGCGGTACAAGTCTCGGAGGTAGTCCGCACTCTGAATGGCGCAGGTTTCGAAAACGAACACATATGCCTGATGCTGGCACCCACGCACCCGATTGCCACCATCGTGCGCGACGCCAATATTCTCAACCAGGAGCGCGCAGCCAGTGTTGTTACTGCGGGATTGATCGGCTGGCTTTTCGAGTTCGGCGCCGTCCTGATTCCCTCGATCGGCTTCTTCATTCGTTCGCAGGCGTTCCTGCACGCGCTGTTAGTGGCCCGGGATGCTCCAGCGTTGTGCGGCAACTCCCGAACCCTGGCCGGGTTGGGCTTCCCAGACAGTGACGCGGTGCGCTTTGAGGCGCAGTTACAGCAGACAGGATTCCTGGTGTATGTCGCCTCGCTGGAGATCGCCAGAGTGCAATGGGCCCTCGAACTGTTTCGTAGCACCGGAGCAGAGGAAAGTTCCACCTTGGAACGAGAAGCCGTAGTCGTAAAGACGTAGCTTGCTACGTCTCTGCCGGCAGCATTTCGAATGATGGGTTGAGAGACGCTGCAAGCAACGCCTCTACAGCGGTGGGTTTAGTCGGAATCGGAGTCGTTCTCCCGGTCACGTCGCTTCCCGTAACGAATGGCGAAGCCAAATCCAAAAATCATAATGCCGACCGGCGGCCCCAGCATCACAAAGATCGCGCGGTTGAGCGCGCGCTGACCTTCCTTGGGCGTGGCCCTGGCATTCGCATTGCACATCGCACACCCCTGGGCGAATGCCGGCGCAGTCCATAGAGCGACCAGCAACAGTAGAAAAGCCAAACGAAATTTTCTGCAAAGTCTCATAGCTACTGCACTCCCAGCCTCAAAACCCGTCCCGCATCCGGGAAGAAAAAGAAATACATAATGACGAAGCACGCCGTCACCGAAATCACCAGCATCCATCGCATGATCGCGCGCTCAAACTTCAGGTGCATAAAGTACCCAATGATCAGCGCCGACTTGATGATCGACAGAACCAGCAGCACCTCGAGCATGCGCACCGGCGCGAAGACCTGCTTGTATCCCAGCACAACTTCCACGGCGGTCAGTGCCAGCAATGCTCCCCAAACCCAGAAATACTGCCCCTTGCTGTCGTCATGTGTTGCGGCGTCGTGCATCGTGTTTGTCCTCGCTTGGTAATCAGAACCTGTTTTGCAAACCGTCTTCGGGAAGGGCACGGCTTCAGCCGTGCCGCTCTCGTCCCACACTTCACACGGCTTTAGCCGCTGAGGCCGTCTCGTCGATTCGCGATAAAGTCCATCCAACCTTCGAATATCGCAGTCTCACTACGCTTCGAGCGGCCGTGCAGTTCTCTGAAAACGTTACGTGATCTTGGTCGACAGCAAATACACCAGCGGGAAGATGAACATCCACACCAGATCGACGAAGTGCCAGTAAAGCCCCGAAACTTCCACATCCTGCGCATCATAATCTTTCGGCTTCAGAAACAGGATCACCGTCGCAACGATCAATCCGATCAGCAACGCGTGGATACCATAATGGAAAACATTGTCCGACGGGATCAACACGTATCCCGCGATCCAAAGGACGCCCAGAACCGGCAGGAACCACTTGCGAAACGCGATCACGCCCAGGTACATCACGCCAATAGTTACATGTAGCATGTGCATTGCGGTGAGCCCGAAGAACGTCGCAGAAAACTGTGGAGTGTTTTTCGAAATATCGGCCAGCTCGCCGACAGCGGCGTGCACTGGTTTCGGAAAAACCGGCAGAGTCAGCCCTTCGCCGATCAGCTTGCTCCACTCCATGCCGTGCAGCACGATGAAAGCCGTGCCAAACGCCATGGTGGCCAGCAGCCAGTAGCGAGTCCAAGTGCGGTCGCTGCGCTGCGCCGCAAATACCGCCATCACCATGGTCAGCGAACTGGAAAGCAGGCACCCCGTCATGATGGTGGAATTGATGATGCTCTGCACGTGAAATGGCGTGGGCCACGCTGTATAGATCCGGTTGTAGCTGAAGGCGAAAAGCAGCGCTCCGAAAGTCAGCGAGTCCGAGGCCAGAAACAGCCACATCCCCACCTTCTTCGAATAAGCCCCAAACAGAGGCGCCTCATAAGCTCCCGGCAGCCCATGAACGGCATCATGCGAAAGCGTGGCGTCAGCCATTCCTCAGATTCCCCTTTCTCCTAGTTGCGTGAACCTATCTCCTGCGGTTCGTATCAGGGTACGGCTTCAGCCGTACCGTAACCGCCGCACAAGTGATACCGGCTTTAGCCGCTGCAGGCCCTATCGCGCGAACCCCAGCAGCGCAAACACATAAATCCACAGCACCGCCATGAAATGCCAGTACCACGCCGTAATATCAACCACGATCCGGCGCGCCTCCACCGGCTTATGCAGCAGGGAGGCGCTCGCCGCCCAAAGCAGCGCAATCACTCCCCCGCCCAGATGCACTGCGTGGGCAATCGTCAGCAGAAACACAAACGAACTGTTGGGATTCGTATCCACAAAGAACCCGCGCGCGTGCAGTTCCCCCCAGGCCAGCCACTGCCCAGCGAGAAACCCGATCCCGAGAAGCACCGTCATCCCCAGCCACGGGAATGATTTCTCGTTCCCGAGCGAGATGCCAGGAATCGACTTCACCGGAGCCAGCGCCGCCTGCACCGCCGCCTTTCGCCGCGCCCATTCCATAGTCACGCTGCTGACCAGAAGAACCGCGGTGTTTATCGCAAGTAATAGCCAGGGCAAATCGACTCGGCCCCAGTCGCGCACATAGCTGTTCGACGCGCCATCAAACGTCGGCAGCCCTTGCCGCACGATGTAAGCGCTGGTCAGCGAGATAAACACCATGCACACGGTGGCAATCCCGCAGATCAGTCCCAACCGCGCCCGCCGCAGCCGTGCCCCATAATTCGGAATGTCCCCGCCGCGCCCGTCATCGCCGCCACCCACAGGCGGCACCGGCGGCTTGTGCCCGTGCCCTATGTGATCCATCGGCGTCGCTGGAGTGAAAGTCGCCATCTTTGTCTATTCAGTCGCCGTCTATTCAGCCGCCGCCACAGTCCCGCCGATTTTCTTCGCGGCCTCTGCGGCATTCCTTAGCGTACTTTGCGGTTCAAGCTTTTGACTGCGCCTGCTCTCCCCGATTCGTAGCCCCAGGAAACTCCTGACTCGTATCAGGCTATGCCTTCAGGCATTGCCTCAATGCGCCGAACCCGTCGCCGGGTCCGTCTGCATCACGTAATCTTTCGCCGCGCCCGGCACACCGTACTCATACGGCCCGTGGTTCACCACCGGAGTCACGCCGCCAAAATTGTCGTGCGGCGGCGGAGTCGCCGTCGTCCACTCCAGCGTGGTCGCTTCCCACGGATTGTCGCTGGCCTTCGGCCCCTTGAACATGCTCCAGAACAGGTTGATCACGAAAATGAACTGCGCCGCAATCGTGATGAACGCTGCATAGGTCATGAACGTCTGCAACGGCAGAAGCTTGGTCTGGTAAGCCACTTCGGTGAACTGCGAGTAGCGCCGCGTCTGCCCCGCCATCCCCAGATAGTGCATCGGCATGAAGATGGCATACGTTCCCGCGAGCGTAATGAAGAAGTGCACCTTCCCCATCGGCTCATTCATCATGCGCCCGAACATTTTGGGGAACCAGTAATACGTAGCCGCGAAAATGCCGAAGATCGCGGCCACGCCCATGATCAGATGGAAGTGTCCCACCACAAAGTACGTATCGTGCAACTGGATATCCAGCACCGGCTGCGCCAGGAACGGCCCGCTCAGCCCGCCCGAAACAAACAGCGAGACGAAGCCGATGGCAAACAACATCGGCGAATGGAAACGCAGTCGCCCCTTGTACATCGTCCCCAGCCAGTTAAATGTCTTGATCGCCGAAGGCACGCCGATGCACATGGTCAGGATCGAGAAAGCAAACGCCGAGTATGGGCTCATCCCGCTCATGAACATGTGATGGCCCCACACCATGAAACCGAGGAACCCAATCGACAGCATGGCGTAAACCATGGCCTTGTAGCCGAAAATCGGCTTGCGCGAAAACGTCGAAAGAATCTGCGACGCCACGCCCATGCCCGGCAGAATCGCGATGTAGACCTCCGGATGCCCGAAGAACCAGAACAGATGCTGCCACAGCAGCGGCGATCCGCCCTTGTGGCCCATCACCACTCCGTTCACCACCACCAGCGGCACGTAAAAGCTGGTGCCCAGGTTGCGGTCCATCAGCAGCAAAATGCCCGCCGAGAGCAGCACTCCGAACGCCAGCAGCCCGAGAATCGCGGTGATGAACCACGACCAGCACGTCAGCGGCATGCGCATCATGGTCATGCCCTTGGCTCGCAGGTCGAGCGTGGTGGTGATGAAGTTCAGCGCCCCCATCAGCGACGCCACGCAGAAAATCGCAATGCTCGTGATCCAAAGATCCGCGCCCAGTTGCTCACCGGGTCCGGCCGACGGCAGCGCGCTGAGCGGAGCGTATCCCGTCCACCCATGCAGCGGCGCTCCCCCGGTTACGAAGAACGCTGCCAGGATCACGATGAACCCCACAAACGTCGTCCAGAACGAAAGCATGTTCAGGACCGGGAACGCCATATCCGGCGCGCCAATCTGAATGGGCAGGAAGTAGTTCCCAAACCCGCCCTGCGGCGCCGTGGTCAGCACGAAAAACACCATGATGGTGCCGTGCATCGTCAGCAGGCTGAGATACGCCTCCGGCGAGATCGTGCCCACCAGAGGCAACACCACCGCCGGCCAGATCAAGTGAATGCGCATCAACAACGACAAAAACATCCCGACAAACACCGCCGTGAGTGCCAGGAAGAAATACTGAATGCCAATGACTTTGTGATCGAGGCTGAAAATGTATTTCCGGATAAAACCTTGAGGAGCGTGCGAGTGAACCGAAGCCGGGGTCGCCATTTTATTGTTTCTCCGCCTCCCGTGCCGCCAGCCACTTATCGAAACTCTCCTGGCTGACGACGTGGACAATGCCGTGCATCTTGTAGTGCCCGAGACCGCAAAGCTCGGCGCAGGCAATCTCGTACTCGCCGATCGCCGTCGGTTTGAAGTGCATGTGAATGTTCAGCCCCGGAACCGCATCCTGCTTGAAGCGCAAATTCGGCACAAAGAAGCTGTGAATCACATCTACCGCCCTTAGGCTCAGATCGACTTCGCGGTTGACCGGCAAATACATCGTTCCCGTCACCACATCATCCTTGGCAGCGGCATCGGAAGGATTAAGCCCCACCGCGGCCTCGCCACCAGCCGAAGGATCCATCAGCTTCACGCTTGTAGCGCCGTATTTCCCGTCCGGCCCCGGATAGCGGAAGTACCAGGCAAATTGCATTCCCGTAACTTCCACCTGCACCGCGCCCGCCTCAGCCGCATCAAAGCGCTGGCTCGCCCACACGCTGCTGCCCATCAGAGTCAGCCCGATAAACAGCACTGCTGTGAGCCCCGTCCAAACGATTTCCATCGTCGTGTTTCCATGGGAGTACGAAACCGGCGGAGAAGACGGAGTCGTCCGGTACCTCCACACGATGTAGCCCAGCCCGAGCTGGGCCGCCAGGAAAACAATCCCCATGATGATGAAGGTGAGGGTGAATTGCCGGTCAATAAATCCCGCGGACGCCGCCGCCCCAACGGGCAGCCACCAGGTCTTGGCAGCAAAAAAGTATGTACTGGCCAGTGTGATCAGCCAGATCAACAGCAGTAACGCGAGGCCCATTCCCCAGCCCTCCTGGGCACAAAGCGATTTCCCCACGGCAGTTGCCACGCCCCACAGCGCGAGCAACAGTTGGCGGCGAGTGTAACACAGCCACGCGCGAAAAAAGCAAGGGACTTTGTTGTGAAAATCGGATCGGCGCACCACTGATTAAAAATTCAACGAAAACCACAAAGGACACAAAGGTTCACGAAGGAAATCCTCTGTGTCCTCTGTGTCCTCTGTGGTTATTCCTGCTTATTGCGCGGTTCGCTACTTCTCCTGCCACTCCGGCACCCGCCCCGGAGTCCAGGGCGCTCCCGCCGCCTCCATGTCTTTCTCCAGCTTGGTGAGATCGACCTCCACCAGCGTGCGCAGCTTGCCCAGTTGCTCCGCAAACTCCGCCGCCGCGATGTTGTACGAATCAACATGCGACTGCGTCGGCTTCGCCAGCGAGAAGCGCTCGCCCTCCATCACCGAATTCACGCGGTCGTTGATCGAAGACGCTACAGGCTCGCTCCGCTTGGCCACCTCCACATCGCCACGCAGCGCTCGCAAAATCTCGCGGTCCCGCTGTTCAAGAGCATCGGCGACGCCCCCCAATTGTTTCTCGACCGCCGGCGCCTCGCGCAACGCCTCGCGAATCGCCTTCAACCGCGACTCCACCTCTTCCGAAGTGTGCAGCGCCCCCGAAACCGCCCGATAGAGCCGCGTCGTCTTGCGCAGAAATTGTTCCTGCGCCGCCCGATCCGCCGCGCTCATTCCCGACGCTCCCTCGGTCACCACCTTGAATGACTGCGGCCCCGCCAGTTCCGTCACCCCGCCGCCCACTTTCTCGAAAAGCCGCACAGAGTAGCTGCCCGCAAGCACCAGAGGCCCCTGATCCGCTGCATCCGGAAAGAAATCTTCGCCGTCCTCCGAATGCTTCTTCACCTGCGGCGCCGAATATCGCAGATCCCACGCCGCGCGCTGGAATCCCGCGTCCGTAGTCCCCTCCACCCGCCGGATCGCCGCCCCACTCTCGTCGTACACCACAAAATAGATTTCCGGCTTCGCCTCCTCCGCCTCTGCCCGCAGCTCGTCATTGGTCGGATAGGGAACCGTCTGATTTTTCTTGGCCGCGTCCTTTTCTGCCTCCTGCCGCTTATCCTTCTTGGTCTTGATCTTGTCCTTCATGTACGCCGTAAACACGGCTCCAAACGGCGGATTCTCCGCCGCATAAAACGCGTCCCCCTGAAAGCCTTTCTTCGGCCCACCCAGCGGATGCCGCTCCACATAAAGCAGCGCATCCTTTACCGGGAACATCGCCGCAGCCTGCTCCGTCGATTCTGCCTTCAGGTGCCGCAGCGGAGTGATGTCGTCCAGCACATAAAATCCGCGCCCAAACGTAGCGATCACCAGATCGCCTTCGCGTGCCTGAATCACCATGTCGCGCACCGCAATCGTCGGCAGCCCCCCCTTCAGCCGCACCCAGTGCTGCCCGCCATCGATCGTAAAGAACGCGCCGAACTCCGTCCCCGCAAACAAAAGATTCGGATTCACCGTATCTTCCGCGAACGCCAGCACCGGCCCGCTCTCCGGCAGATCGCCCACAACGGAGCTCCAGCTCTTGCCCGCGTCCGTCGATTTCAGCAGATAAGGTTTGAAGTCCTCGTTCTTATGATTCTCAAATGCCGCGTACACCGTATTCGCGTCATGATTCGACGCCGCCAGCCGGCTCACATAAGTCATCTCCGGCACGCCCGCAAACTTCTCATGCTTCGTCCAATTCGAGCCTCCGTCGCTCGTCACCTGAATCAGCCCATCGTCGGTACCCACATAAATCAGCCCTTCTTTCTTCGGAGACTCGGCCAGCGCCACAATATTCCCGTAAAACGAAGTCGACTGATTCTTCGCCACCGCATCCGGACCCCACACCTTGCCCATCACCGGCAGCTTGTTGCGATCCATCTGCCGCGTCAAATCTCCACTGATCGCCTTCCACGTATCCCCGCGGTCGTCGCTGCGAAAAAGCTTATTGGCCGCGAAATAAAGCCGCGTGTGCGAATGTGGACTCACAATCAGCGGTGAGTCCCAATTCCAGCGCAGCGGCGGCTCGCCCTTGCCCTCCAGAGGCTGCAACACGAGTTCCTGCCCTGTCGGCTTGTCATACCGCACCAGCACACCGTACTGCGACTCGGAATAGATCGTGTTGGGATCCACCGGATCCACCTGCGAGTGGAAACCGTCGCCTCCAGTCGTTACGAACCAGTCCGAATTTACGATCCCGTTGAGATCCCGCGTGCGCGAAGGTCCGCACCAGGAGAAGTAGTCCTGCGTTCCCCCGCACACGTTGTAAAACGGACTCGCATTGTCCACCGCCACGTCATAAAACTGCACCGTCGGCAGATTCGCCTTGAATTCCCAGCTCTTCGCATCGTCGAACGTCGCATACATCCCGCCGTCCGAACCCAGCAGCCAATGCTTGGTATCGTCCGGATCGATCCACATGGCGTGATTGTCCCCGTGATGATTCACCTCGTTCACCTTGTGCAGCGTCTTGCCCCCATCGAGCGACTCGCGCAGCGAAACGCTCATCACAAAAATGCGATCCACGTTCTTCGGATCGGCCACCACCCGCGCGTAGTACATCGCCCCCTGATCGAACTCGTTGCGCCGCTCCCACGTTGCGCCCTTGTCGCTCGAGCGAAAGATTCCGCCCTTCCCATCCGCAGCCTCCACGGTGGCATAAACCACATTCGGATCAGCCGGGGAAACCGCCAGCCCAATCCGTCCCATGTCGACCGAAGGCAGCCCCGACTTCAACTTGTTCCAGGTAGCCCCCGCGTCGTTCGACTTATAGATCGCGCTCTCCGGCCCGCCATCAATCAACGTGAAAACGTGCCGCCGCCGCTGGTACGCCGCCGCGTACACAATGTCCGGATTCGCCGGATCCAGCGCCACATCGACCACGCCCGTGTTTTCGCTGATGGTCAGCACGGCCTTCCAATTCTTCCCGCCGTCCGTGCTCTTGTAGAGCCCGCGATCCCCGCCCGGTCCCCAAAGCGGCCCCTCGGCCGCCACGTAAACCGTCTTCGAGTCGCGCGGATCGACCACCACCCGCCCAATATGCTCCGACTTCTTCAGCCCCAGATTCTGCCAGCTCTTGCCCCCGTCATCCGACCGGTAAATTCCATCGCCGTACCCCACGCTGCGCTGCGAATTGCTTTCCCCCGTCCCCACCCACACCACGGAAGAATCATTCGGATCCAGCGCCACCCACCCAATCGAATACGATCCCTCGCCGTCGAACACCGGAGTCCAAGTCGTCCCGTCGTTGACCGTTTTCCACACCCCACCCGACGCGACGCCCACGTAATACTCAAACTTGTTCCTCGGATTCACCGCGACCGACATCACCCGCCCCGAAGCCACCCCCGGCCCAATCAGCCGGAACTTCAGCCCAGAGAAGGTATCGGCGGTCATTCCGCCCTTCTTCTCCTCCTTCGGTTCCTCCTTCTTCTCGTCCTTCTTCTGCTCTTTCTTCTGCTCCTTCTTGCCCGCGGGCGCTGCCGGGACAGGCTGTTTCGGGTCAGCGTCCTTGTCCTGCGCCTTTTGGGCGAGGAGAGTGAATGGCCCGAACGCAGCCAGAACGAGAACGAAAATGGCGAATGATTTCATGGAACGCTCCAATGCAGCAGTTGTAGTCTGATTTGTCATCCTGAGGCGGGCACATTGTGCCCGACGAATGCACGCCTGCGCGAGTGGCCTTCGTTTATCGCAGGCGAAGGAATCGCGCGTGTCGCTCGCCCCCTTCGCCAAACTGCACCCTCATCCAAAACCGATATGTATACAGCAACACCAGCACAGAAGAAAGCCCTAGCTTGGTTTTCTTCGCGTCCTTCGCGGCATTCTTCGCGATCTCTGCGGTCAAAGGCTTTTTTAGAAGCGAGCAGGTTAAAATCCTTCCCATGCCCCGAAAGCTCCAAGCCCACGGCCACGACACCCGCTTCGTCAAAATGCAAAAGAATTACTGCTTCGCCTGCGGCCTGAACAACCCCGATGGCATGCGCCTGAAATTCACTCTCGACGAGGAACGCCAAACTTTCGTCTGCAAATTCCGCCTCAGCAAGCGCTACACGGGCCCCCCCGGCCACTGCCACGGCGGCATCATCGCCACCATCCTCGACGACACCATGGGCAAGGTCAACAAGCTGCGCCACGTAATCGCCCTCACCAAAGAAATGACCGTCGAATACCTCAAGCCCGTCCCGCTCTACAAACCGTTACGCGTTGAGGGCAGGGAAGTGAGCGTCCACGGCCGCCAGCACATCAACACGGCGGAGATTCTGAACGAGAAAAACGAAGTCCTGGCCCGCAGCAAGGGCATCTTCATCGCCATCGACCCCGAAAAAATGTTCGCGAAATTCGTGGAACGATAGAGAGCCCATGTGGGGACAGCCGCCCTCGGCTGTCCGCCGGGCGCAGCCCGGCAGCTCTTGCTGATGGCTGATTGCTGACAGTTGCGTCGTCCGGGGTTCCGCAATTCCTCCCTCGGCTGTAGAATGAATCAACGGCGAAACCCACCGGAGCACCATCACGAAAAGGTTTAGCTGAGAGCTGACAGCTGAGAGCTGACAGCAGCTTTTCGGAGTCCACCCATGTCCCAACACAACGGCACCAACACCAGTCTCCGCCTCAAAACCGGCCTCGCCGAAATGCTCAAAGGCGGCGTCATCATGGACGTCACCAACGCCGACCAGGCCACCATCGCCGAAAAAGCCGGCGCCGTAGCCGTCATGGCCCTGGAGCGCGTCCCCGCGCAAATCCGCGCTGAAGGCGGCGTGGCCCGCATGGCCTCGCCTAAAAAGATTCGCGAGATCATGGCCGCCGTGTCGATCCCCGTCATGGCCAAATGCCGCATCGGCCACTTCGCCGAAGCCCAAATTCTCCAGGAACTGGGCGTCGACTACATCGACGAGTCCGAAGTCCTCACCCCCGCCGACGAAGCTCACCACGTCGACAAGCACGCCTTCAAGGTCCCGTTCGTCTGTGGCGCCCGCAACCTGGGCGAAGCCCTGCGCCGCATCGCCGAAGGCGCCTGCATGATCCGCACCAAGGGCGAAGCGGGCACCGGCGACGTAGTCCACGCCGTCAAACACATCCGCCAGATCGTGCAGGAGATGAAAATCCTCACCGTCCTCAGCGAAGAAGAACTCTACGCCAAGGCCAAGGAACACGGGGCCCCCTACGAGTTGGTGCGAATCGTGGCCAAGGCAGGCAAACTCCCCGTCCCAAATTTCAGCGCCGGAGGCATCGCCACCCCAGCCGATGCGTCCCTGGTAATGCAGCTAGGAGCCGAAGCAGTATTCGTTGGCTCAGGCATCTTCATGAAAGACTCCACCACCTTCGCCGACCCGGTCGAAGCCGAAAAGCGTGCCCGAGCAATCGTGAAGGCCGCCACGCACTTCAACGACCCTAAAGTATTACTTGAAGTCAGCGAAGACCTGGAGGGCGCGATGAAGGGCCTGGCAGTCGCGGGACTGGATGAAGCCCACATGCTGCAAACTCGGGGATGGTAAAACCACCACGACGGATCAGCGGCTAGCTAGCGTGATGGCAACAGAGAACCCTCAACCAACAAAGCTGCACTGAGTTCGCCGCTGCGTTGGATCGCGCAAGGTTCACCCCGTGATATGGTATACGGGTATCCCATGGGCT
>JADGNP010000053.1 GCA_017883425.1 Candidatus Sulfotelmatobacter sp.
ATCGAGCCGGTCCTGAAACACCAGAAGGGACAGCAGGTCGCGCAGAAGCAGGGGGAGGCGCTGCTGAAGCAGGCTCGTGCGCAGGGTCTGGACGCGGCCGCGGCTACGCAGGGCATCCCCGTGATTAACTCGGATTTCTTCGCCCGCAATGACATGCTGCCGGGGCTGGGGCCGGCGACGCAGTTTATGGATGCGGTGTTCAGCGAGACCGAAAAAGCGCCGCCGGATGTGGCTCCGGCTTCGCAGGGTATCGTAGTGTTTCAGTTGCTGGCAGTGAAGCCGGCTGCGACGCCGACGTTGGAAGAGATCCGCAGCCGGGTTGAGGAAGAGTTCAAGAACGAACGCTCCTCGATTCTCCTGTCGCAGAAGATCCAGGAACTGTCGGACCGCGCCAAGGCCGAGCATGATCTGAAGCGCGCGGCAAAAGAACTGGGCGCGACGGTAAAGACCAGCGACTTCGTGCTACCCGACGGACAAGTGCCTGACGTGGGCTCGATGGCGGGACAAGCTTCGGTGGCCTTCAACCTGAAGCCGGGAGAGATTAGCAGTCCGATCAACAGCGGCTCGAATGCCGTGGTCCTCGCGGTGCTCGAGAACCAGCGGCCTACCGATGCGGACTACGCCGCCAAGCGCGATCAGATCCGCGATCAACTGCTGCAGGGTAAGCAGCAGGAGCGCTTTGTTCTTTTTGTTTCCAGCCTGGTCGACGAGATGACGAGATCGGGAAAGATCAAGAAGAACGAGGAAGAAATCAAGGCATTGGGTCGCAGCGGCAGCGAGCAGGAAATGTAGCGGCGTTCACATGTCCTTTCCGCGCGCCGCAGGCATTCTGTTGCATCCCACGTCGTTGCCTTCCCGCGGCGGCATTGGTGATTTTGGGCCAGCTGCCTATCGGCTTGTAGATTTTCTCGCTTCCGCCCGCCAGGGGCTTTGGCAGGTTCTGCCGCTGGGGCCGCTCGGTTATGGCAACTCGCCTTACTCCTCAACCTCCGCCTTCGCGGGGAATCCGCTGCTGATCAGCCTGGAAAGGCTCACCGAACATGGCTGGATCGACCGGGCGAAGGTCGATCCGGTGAATGTGGGATTGTCGCCAGATTCCAGCCCGGTCGAATACGATCATGTTTTCGCGCATAAGATGCCGCTGTTGTTTGAGGCGGCGCGGAACTTCGTGCGCAGGGCCACGGGCGATGGGTTGCGGCGGTTTGAAAGTTTTCGCGCAGAAAATGGTTGGTGGCTCGATGATTTTGTCCTCTTCGATGCCCTCCGGGCGCGATACAAACTCGAAAGCTGGAATCAGTGGCCGCATGATCTCGCGCATCGAGAGCCGGCTGCATTGCAGAAGGCGCGTGAGGAACTGGCGGCCGACATCCAGATTCGAAGCGCGTTGCAGTTCGCTTTCTATGAACAATGGCGGGCGCTGCGCCGTTACTGCTCCGAGCGGGCAATCCGCATCGTGGGCGATGTCGCGATCTTCATGAACCACGACAGCGCCGACGTTTGGACGCACCGGGAACTGTTCCGGCTGAACGAGAATCTGGAGCCGGAAGTGGTGGCCGGAGTGCCTCCCGATTTCTTCAGCAAGACCGGACAGCGTTGGGGAAATCCGCTATACCGTTGGGATGTGATGAAGGAGAGCGGCTACAAGTGGTGGATTCAGCGGCTGCGCTGGGCGACGCAAACCTGCGACTATATCCGGCTGGATCACTTCCGGGGATTCGACCAGTTCTGGGAGATTCCCGCGGGCGCCGCCACGGCGGTGAATGGGCACTGGGTGGATGGGCCGCGGGACGACCTGTTTCTGAAGCTCCGCGAGGCTCTGGGCGGCCTGCCATTCTTTGCCGAGGACCTGGGCTACATTACTCCGGAAGTGCACGCGCTGCGGGACAGGCTGCAGATTCCCGGCATGGCCGTTTTGCAGTTCGGCTTCGGAGATGAAGGCGCGCACATCTACCTGCCGCATCGCGCCGAGGGCAAAGTCATTTACACCGGCACCCACGACAACGACACCGTGGTCGGTTGGTGGCATTCCGGCGCGGCGGAGCACGAACGCCGCAACGCTGAGGCCTATGTCGGACGTTGCGACGATGGCATCCATTGGGCGTTCATCCGCGCGGCCCAGTGCTCTGCGGCGAGCATGAGCATCATTCCGCTGCAGGACGTGCTGGGGCTCGGCAGCGAGGCCCGGATGAATACTCCCAGCCTGCATGGCGGGAACTGGCGGTGGCGGTTCGACCTCAGCGGGCTCACCAGCGAGTTGGCCGCGAAACTGGCGCATCTCGCCGAATTGAGCGATCGTCTTCCCAAGCCGTTCGCCGCGCTGGCGAATGAGAACTTTGCCGCCTGAAGCCAGTGCCAAGTAGCGCCGGCATCTTGCCGGCTGTCGCGAGGGCGTCTCGCCCTCGGAGTCTCGAGCGGCGAGGACCTCAATTGTGAATAGCGTGTTACAGCGAGCGCGCTTTGTGCTTCCTTGCAGATCGTGTATAGAGAGTACTGGAGTATGGGTGTGAGCGAAGCGGTCGTCGAACCGATTATCGAAGCGGTAGGCCGGGCGCGCTATTTTGCGTGGTTACCTCTGGTTGCTTTCCCGCTTCCGGGTTGCCTCCGCGGGCAGGATGCAGGCCTTCGCAGCATCTTTAAGCGCTTCTTCCAGGCTTTGTCCCAGTAGCGCGAGTTGCTCCGGATCCATCACTTCCTGCAGGCGCTCAAAGAGCTGGCGTTCTTCCTTGCGGATGTGGGCGGACATGCGCTGAGCGAATGCCGACAAGTCTGTCGCAGACATTTTGCGTACTTCTGCGTTCGCGAAGCTTTCGCGCAGCATGAAGTGATCGAACAATAGTTCCTCGACCAAGGGAATGAATTCCTCGAACTTTCGCGCTGCCGGGAACAGTACGTGTTCTTCTGCTGCAAAATGAATTCCGATTTCAGTTTGGAAGTGCTGCGCGATCTCCGTCTGCCACGCGGCCAGATCGGCGTCGCCGATGGGCGACGCCCGATCGATGCGAACACATAGAGCCAAGGCGTGCTGGTGCTGGCGGGAGAGTGGAATCAGATTTCGGTCGCGTAGCATGACGGGTGTGTCCCCTCAGGAGTTCGCGCGCGCCAACCGGGGAACGGCAGGTTCTCCCTCAGTTTGGGCAGGTTCGGCGGCGGGGCGCACAGTCAGCCAGTCGGTGCGCACGCGCTCCCACTCCTGGATCAGCATTCCGTTGGCCTCGAAGAAGCTGCGAATGCGGTAACGTTCCCAACCCGCGACCTCTTCGAGAATCGGAGCCAGCACCGCGAGGGCACTGGTGCTCAGCACGGTGCGTTTCGCGATCTGCGAGACGTTCGGCGTCTCGGAGACGGCAATGGTGAGTCCATCGCGCGCGTTGATGTGCAGCATGACGTGAATGTCGGAGCTGCCGTCGCCTGTATAAACGACGTGATCAGGGCCGGCAACCTGCTGCTCGAGCAGGCGATCGAGCAACACCACTTTGCCATAGCCTGCCGTGGCGCGCACGATCGTATCGATCTCGCCCGAAGGCTTGTAGCGAAATTCCGTGCCGAAAATGTGATCGGGAGGAACGATGTCTTCCAGCGCCGAGAGCACGATCTCAACCGGAGCAGCCGATAGAACGTAGAAATCGAACTGGTGACCGTCTATGCCCGCGTCGAGAAGCTGGTAGAGCAGCTTGATGTCGCTCTTCAGACGAATTCGCTTTCCGACCTCGCGGAGGTGTTCTTTCCGGACTTTGGCTTTGAACTCCGGATCATGCAGCAGCAGGTAGGCGAGTTCCGCGCCTTGCTGCACCAGGTTGATCTTGGCCATTCCCTTGGCCTTGCGTTCGAAATCCTCGGTGGGAATGCCGACCAGTTCAGCCAGCACGTAGCCGGAATCGTTGAAGGTGAGCGTCTGGTCAAAGTCGCTCGCGAAAATGTAGCGTTTCAAAGGCTTGTCTGCCATATACCTATTCGATTCGGGTCAGAGTCCAACGCCCCATAAAAAGAATTGATTGCGATTATATGCCCGCCTGGTTAAGTCTTTGTGAATAAAGAACCGGGCCTTTTGCAGTTTGAGATTTCGATCCACGGAGCCGTTTGCCGCCATGAAAAACGCGTGCTGTCTCAGTTCGCGGAACTCCATGTGGGGACAGCCGCCCTCGGCTGTCCGGTCGAGCGAAGCTCGACGGGTTTGTCAGTCAGGACTGGACTACCCAACGATGGGTCGCCTTTACTAAATTCATGGGCGCGTCCAAAATAGAAGGTCAGGCTCGGACGGCCAGCGTATACGGTCGAGCTAGCAGCCGGATTTTTCCTGCAGGTCGGAACGAGAAAGAGGAGCCTCATGGCAGTAGTGACAGGTGAACTGATCCGAGCGATGAACTACGTGGAAGACATCACGGCGACCTTGCGCCGGATTTGTATTTATATTCCCGGCATGGGTGCGGAGGAACGGAAGCGGCTGGCCGACTGTTTACGCGCGGCGGGCGGCGCGATCGATGCGGCCATCGCTGATCTGGAAAAGGCGGAGAAGTAGGTGAGCGGGGTCAAGACGATTGCAGTGATCGGCGCCGGGATCATGGGGCGGGGCATCGCTCATGCCGCGGCGCTGGGCGGATATCGCACCATTCTGGAAGACTTGCTGCCGGGGGCTCTGCGCAAGGCAGAGACCGAAATTCGCGCCAATCTCGACAAGGCGGTGGAACTGGGCAAGGTCGCTGCGCCCGACGCGGATTCGGCGTTCCGGCGGCTCGAGTACGCGGGCTCGGTGGAAGAGGCAGCGCGCGAGGCCGATCTCGTGATTGAAGCGGTTCCCGAGGAGATGGAATCGAAGATCGAGATCTTCACTCTGCTCGACAAGATCTGCCGTCCCACGACGATGCTGGCGTCGAACACGTCGTCACTCAGCGTTACCGAAATCGCCAGCGTGACCTACCGCGCGAAAAAGTGCGTGGGCATGCATTTCTTCAATCCCGTACACAAGATGAAACTGCTCGAAGTCGTTCGGGCACTCGAGACGGACGACGACACACTGGCAACCGCGGTCGAAGTGGGTAAGCGCATGGGCAAAGAAGTCGTGGTGATCAAGGAATCGCCCGGCTTCATCACCAGCCGCATCAACGCCATGATCGGCAATGAAGCGTTCTACATGCTGCAGGAGGGGATCGCTTCGGCGGCCGACATCGACAAGGCGCTGAAACTGGGGCTGAACCATCCCATGGGACCGTTCGAGTTGGTGGACTTGGTGGGACTCGACACTCGGCTGAGCATTCTGGAGTATCTGCACAAGTCGTTGGGAGAGAAGTATCGGCCAGCGCCGCTGCTCGTGCAATACGTGAAAGCCGGCCGCCTAGGCCGCAAATCCGGCCGCGGCGTCTACGAGTACCCGGAAGCAGCTACGAAGGGGCCCGATTTGGCCGACGGAACGCACGCAGTTGCAAAGAATCGGCAATGATCGCCGACGCAGATTGATCGGGATCGAGATGAAGAGGTTGATTCAATTCCTTCTTGCGTTCTCCCTAGGGGGTTCGGCCCTCGCATTGTGGGGGTTGGGACGGGTGTGGGTTGGCTACTCCATCGGGGAGGCATTCAATGACGCAGGCATTTTCAGAACCCCTGAAAACTTTGAGGCAGAACACCAAATTCGTCTTTGGGGAAGTTACCTGCTGGCTGCAGCCTGTGTCACACTTTTGTTGTTTATGACCTATCGGAAAAACTACGGTCGACAGAGAAAATGACGGCGACAACTTAATCGGCAAGCAGAATTGCCTCTATTTTGCCTTCGAGTCCACGTTCCGTTGCCAATCCTTGCCCATCGCCACACACGCATCCTTCACCGAGTTCCCGAGCATCAAGGAATCGCCGGACGCAATCACGTTCCCGCTCTTATCCGAAACTGCCCACCGGTTCCCTTTTCCGCCGCCATGCTGCAGAAGCAAGAAGTAATCCGCTTTCTCCTTGATCATGTTTTCGGCGAAGGCCTGGCATTCCTTTCGCCGCTGCAGTTCCTGATAGATCTTCGCCACCTGTGGCTCTTTGCCGTTATGCGAAGAATCCACGACCACCTGCGAATTGTCGCCTCGTCCAGGATTGGTCACCGCATTGGGCATGACGTAGACGACGGGACGGCGCGCGCTTGATTTGGAGCTATCTGCTGCCGATTGCGCTTGAGCAGCAGCAAGCACCCACATGTGAAATGAAACACCCATGACCACAAGCAGAACGCGAACAGCAGACCGGCTCATCATTTCCTCCTAGGCCGCGACATCGGCTGATACGACTTCCATCAAGTCGGACGCCTTGACTCTGCTCTGAAGTTGTCTCCCGCCTCTGTATAGATTTGTGAAGTGAAGTCCCGCGTCAGAACTTTGCACAAAGGTTCGGTTTGAATTCCTGCCGCTAACCCTCATCAGGGAGTTTCTGTCTATGCTTCCAATACACGCCGATTCCCGAAATGAAACAGCCAGCGTTCTTTCAGCGGTTTTCCATTGACGATCACACGAGTACAGCGCGATTCTACTGTTTAGGCTCGTCGGTCTTTGAAAGGCAAATGACCCCTAACCCCTTTGGGCTCAAGATTTTGCCCCTAAGTGATTGAGCCCCATAGATTACTTGGCGAAATTTCGCTAAATCGATGATTCTAATAGACCGACGGGGAGGGGGGGATAAGTAAAGAGTAATTTTTCCAAAACGGTCTGAGAATCAACGTTTCTACCGTCGTCCGAAACTCAACCCCGCAAGCCCAGCAACTTTCTCCGCCTCGATCCCTCTGCTCGCCACCAGCACGTGAAAGCTCTCTCCCATACCCGCAGGCGTAACGAGATGTTTAAGTTGCAGCGCAACTTTTGCGCGCTCTTGCGGCAAGCGGCAGTCTTCGAAAGCGTCTGCAAATTGATTCGCCTCGCCGATGCCCAGCAAGAACTGCGACTGCGTAATGAGTTTCTGCGTGAGCATACCTTGTTTTTCCGCCACGGCTGCGAGCGCTGTAAAGTTCACATCAGCGGTGATGTCCTGCTCGCCCGGACCTTCGTACGGATTCGCGCTCACCGAATGCTGGCGAATCGCTTTCAGCGTTCCGCGATGGCGTCCTGCGAGTTGCTCCTCGCGCGTATACCCATAGTCGATGACAATCACGAATCCACGTTCCAGATCGGCTGCTGCGCTCATGTGCTGCTGCGATTGAAGCGGAACTTCAACGTGCTCTCCTGGTTCGGGATGGATCGAGTAACGGTCAAGATATTCGAGTTCTTCGGATGAAGCCGACGCCCAAGTCTCCACGAAGTGGCCGTCGCGTGTGTCGATGCGAAGGGCACCCTGCGAACTGATAACCTCGACTGGCAGCGCATCGAAGAACTCGTTGGCGAACACGATGGTCGGTGTCGCCACGCGATCTTCGGCCGATAGAAACGCTGCCCTGCCCGATTCGAAATGTCGACTGAGAGTCTGCTCCATTCGCTCCCGCAGCGCAGGCGAGGTTTCGACGAGAACGTACCGAAGAGCGCGGAAGAAGTCCGGAAATGTCTTCTCCGACCAGTCCAGCACGTCCTGCGCGAACAGACCGCGTCCCGGACCGAGCTCCTTCAGCGTTATGTTTTCCGGAGAGCCCAACACACGCCACATCTCGTCGAACTGGAGCGCCAGCAGGCGTCAAAAGACCGCGTGCACGTCGCTCGATGTATAGAAGTCGCCGGCTTTGCCGAACTGCGCGGCGTTGCGCGAGTAGTAGCCGAGTTCGGGATCGTAGAGACACATCTCCATGTAGCGCGAGAAGGGAATCGGGCCGCGCTCGTGGATCTCTTGCTCGATCTTTTGGCGGAGAGCGCTCACAATCCCTTCCGCTGGCGATCGGCGCGGTCCTGCGGCGTGCGGATGAACATTTCGACGAAGTAGTCGTGCAGGGCGTCGTAGAGTTGGCGCTGAAAGCTCCATTCGAACTGCGGGTCGTCGAGATCGCGCGGGTGTAGGTCAAAATAGTAAGTGTGCACGGGCATGGTCTCGTCTTTGAACTTGATGACGACCTCGACGCCTTCGCCTTTGGCGCGTGCGGAGAAGTTCAGCAACGGGTGTTCATACAGGCGTAGTTGCGCAACAACGCGGTCGAGGCGCGAATTGGCGGTTTCGGGCACCTCGCGATTCTAGCGGAAGGAGGAGAGCTTAAACCACAGAGGACACAGGGACCACAGAGGAGAGCACTGCCGCCTACTCGTAGCGCAATGCTTCAATCGGATTGAGCCTCGCGGCTTTGATGGCGGGCAGCATGCCGCTGACGATCCCTACGAAGCTCAGAATTGCCGTCGACCAGATCAGCGTGGCGGAGTCGATGTAAAGGTGGATATCGCCTTCGCTGGCGTTTTCTTCAAATGCGCTCCACAGGGTGAGCGATCCTACGGACCACGAGACCAGATAAGCGAGGATCACGCCCAACAGGCCGCCCAGAGCGGTAATCACCAAGGCTTCTGCCAGGAATTGGAACAAAATGTGCCAGCGGTGTGCTCCCAGAGCTTTCTCCACGCCGATTTCGCGGGTGCGCTGGGTGACTGACACCAGCATAATGTTCATCAAGCCTACGCCGCCGATACCCAGCGTGAGCAGGCCGATAAAGCCGAGTAGAATCTTGATCCCGGTGGAGATCACCTGCAAATCCATGAGGTCGGCGAAGACGTCGAAGACGAAGATGGCGCGATGATCCTTGGGATCGAAGCTGTGGTGGAAGGCCATGGAGTCGCGCACGGCCTTCACAACTTTGGCATGGTCGCCCTCGTATTCCATGACGACCGCGCTCAAGTAGTAGGTGTTGGTCAGATCGCTCATGGCGCTGTAGGGGACGTAGACGTGCTCGTTGATGTTGTCGTCCCCGTTCTGGACCTGATGCTTGAGCACGCCGACGATCTGGTAGGAAATGCCGTCGAGGCGCACGTTTTCGCCGAGCGCATTCTGACCGGAGAAGAGCTTCTTCTTCGCGTCGGATCCGATCACGGCGACGCGCGTGTGAGTAAAGTCATCAGCCTCGCTGAAGAAGCTGCCTTCCGCGACATCCATCTTGCGCATGCGGCCATAGGAGGCATAGACGCCGCTGACGCCATAGTTCGAACTGCGCGTGCCGAAGGCGACCAGGCAATTCTTGAAGGCCTCGGGAGAGACGCGCTTCAGGAGCGGGACTTCGGCGCGGATGGAGTCGAGATCGTTGACGGTGAGGCGAACCTGCGTCCCGGCCTTGGTGCCTCCGGCCTGCAACTCGGTGCGGCCGGGAAAAATGAAGACGAGATTGGTGCCGAAGGAGCGAAACGCGGACCACAATCCGCGCTCGAAGCCGGTTCCATAGGCGAGCAGAAGCACGACCGTCGCGATCCCCCAAGCCATGCCGAGCATGGTGAGAAGACTGCGGCGCTGGTTGTGGCGCAGCGCGTTGTAGGCCTGAGTGGCGAGATCGATGATCATGGAAGAACAGCTCCTGGCTTCTAGCTCTTAGCTTTTAGCTTAACGTAGCGCCGCCGTCCCGGCGGCTGTCCGGCGGGCGTCCTCGCCCGCCGCGCCGAGGGCGAGGCGCCCTCGCGACAGCCGGCAAGATGCCGGCGCTACAGCAAAGTCATCACTCCTGCCTCAATGCTTCTACCGGCGGCAGCAACGCTGCTTTCCGCGCGGGATACAGGCCCGCGGCTATGCCTGCGATCGCCAGTGAGCCGATTGCCGCAAAGGCTGACGCCGGGATGATGCGGGGCGTGTCGAAGCCCTCGGGCGACGGCAACATGGCCAGCAGGGTCACGAAGCCGGTGGCGATGGCCAATCCGATGCCGCCGCTGAAGGCCGTCAGAAATGCGCCCTCGATAAAGAACTGCGTCAGGATCGCGCGGTAGGTTGCGCCCAGCGCCTTGCGCAGGCCGATCTCTTTGGTGCGTTCCGTCACCGAAACCAGCATGATGTTGATGATGCCAATGGCTCCCAAGCCCAGGGTCACCACTCCGACCACGCCCAGGAACCAGTCCATGGCATCGAAAATCTTTCCCACACGCTTCATATTTTCAATCGTGTCCCAATCTTCGAAGGCGTCTTGCAGCTTGGGATTGAAACCGTGACGGCGCGCGATGATGCGATGAATCTCGTCTTTCGCCTCGGCATGCAGCTCCTTGGTAATCGGGCGATAGTTGAGGAACGAGATCGCGTCCTCGGAATTCGCCTTGATCATGGGGAACAAGTCGCGCATGGTTTCGATGGGGATAAAGATTCGCGAGTTGGTGCCGTTATTGCCATCGCGTCCGACTTTCGCGACCACGCCGACTACATCGAAGTTAACGCCGTTCAGCAGAATCGTAGAACCAACGGCCGGACGTCCCGGAAACATGTTCTTGAGCAGTTCCCAGCCGACCACGGCCACACGGCGACGCTCGGTATTGTCCTGGTTGTTGAACCAGCGGCCCGGGTCCACCGGGACGTTCCGAATCTGGTTGTAATCGGAGGCCACGCCGAACACCTGGCCGTTGGTGGAACCGTAGTCGCTGACCGCGCGGATGTCCTCGCGATTCAGTACGGGCGACAACGCTCCCACGAACTGAGCTTCATTGCGGATCGCCAGATAGTCCTTGTAGGTGAAGTAGTAGAGTTGACCCGATTGCGTGCTGCCCTCGACCGCCGGAATGCGTCCGGGAAACATGAACATAATATTTTGTCCGAGGGTGGCGAGCTGCTTTTCCTGGCCGCTGCGGAATCCTTCTCCCAGGCCTACCAGGAGCAGCAACGAGCCCACCCCCCAGGCGATTCCGAACATGGTGAGGAACGAGCGCAGCTTGTGCGCCCAGAGAGTCGACAGCGACTGCCGGACGATGTCGAGAAGCATTCGCATAGAGATATCGCAGAATCATGCCCCCACGCCTCCGGGGAGGAGCGTGGGGGCACCCGGGTAACGTTCAGGCGAGGGGTCTCAATCCCGCCCAACCATCTGATCAGATATACGCAGCCGGGTTCGGTAAAGTTCCCTGCTGGCATGTAGTACTTAGACCCCGGAGAGGGGAAAAAGGTTAGCTTGAGGGAGGGATTTTGAGGGATTCCCATGCAGTCCCGTGGGGTCGCGTCGAGATAAGTTTTCGGGCCAACTTGCCGATACTTAGATGAGATCACCTGGCAAGATTCGGCGGTGGATTGGGGCGTAGGTCTCCGCGGAGCGATGTACCGCGAATCCAGGTGGCTGGCTGTCCAATCCCCAGCATCGAGTCTTTCCCTCTACTGTTTTTCCTTGGGCCGTTCGTAGGCCTTCTGCAGGTATTTCCGGGCTTCTTCGAGTGCGCCAAAGGTGTTGTCGTTGGTTTGGGTGGCCTGGCGGTATTGGCCGACCGCGCGTTCGCGCTGGCCGGTGATATCGAAAATCTTGCCCAGTTGGATATGGCTCCAGACCTCGGTCCAGCGCGGCTCGCCGTCTCCATCAATGGACGCCCGGTAAGCATTGGCGGAGGACTGATAATTCCGCTGAAAAAAGAAGACCTCGGCGATGCGGTAATGGGCGAGCGAACTGTTCTTGTTGAGGTCGAGGGCCTTGTTGAACTCGATGAGCGCGCCCGACAGATCTCCCTGTTGCTGCAGGGCCTGTCCACGCAGGATGGAGGAACGCAACTTCACATCGGTGGAGTTGGTCAGCACATGATGGTCGGGATCGACCGCGATGCGGCGCGGACGGCCGAAGGTCTCGATCGAAAAAGGCGAAGTCGTGCCTGCAACTTCAATACGCTTGCTTTCGGTTTTTCCGTCGGTATCAATGCGCAGGTCCACGGGCATGCGGAACAGATCGAGATCCTGCGAGATTTCGCCGGTGACGCGGAATCCAGGAGTCTTCTCCTCCTTGGGTTTTAGGGCAGCGGCGCCGCCGAGACGGTAGGTGGTGTACTTCACCTTGAACTCGGGTGCGCCGGTGGAATCGAGCCATTGGGAGAAGAACCAGGTGAGCTGGTCGCCGTAGTTTTTCTCGGCGATGACCTTGAAGTCGTCCAGGCTCGCCGATTTCCCGGCGAATTCCCCGGCAAATTCGCGCATCGTCTTGTTGTACTTGTCCTCGCCCAGCACCCAGCGCAGCATGTGCAGGATCATTGCGCCCTTGTCGGTGGCCAGCGACTGAAACTCGGTGGAGAAGATGTCGAGTTTGCCGGCGCTGGAGAGCGGCACGGTGTCATAGGCCAGGGCGCCGACCGACATATCCTTCACGGCTTCTTCCAGGCCGGCGGCTCCGGCGGCGTTCTCGACGTACATCGCTTCCGAATAGCGAGAAAAGCCGTCGCTCAGCCACCAGTCGTCCTTGCTCGCCGGACTCACCGAGACGCCCCACCACTGATGGGCAATGGCATCGGCCAGCAGGCGGTAGTTGGTCTTCTCGGTAATCGAAGGCCCGGCCATGCCGGCGATTTCAGGCGCCCACAGGTAGGGAAGCGTGTCGCCCGGCAATTCCACCACGTTGAGCTTCTGCGAAGGCGGCAGGCCGTAGAGAGTGATGAAGTAGGTGAACTCCTGAACGGCAGTCGTGGTGTACGTCGGAGCCAGGCTCTGATGCGTGGGCTTGAAGAAAACGTGCAGGTCCATGCCGGCTTCGTCGCTCTTGTACTCCTGAAAAACTCCGGCCACGATTGTGCCGGGAAAGCTGGGCTTGGCGGAGACAAACGTGAAGGTCTTGGTGGGCAGGACGCTGGCGTTGGGCTTCTTCGAAGCCGGGTTGTCGGAGACACTTGCCTTGCCGCTGCCGATCACGAGCATGTGCGCGGGCACCGTTACGCTGATGGTCGACGTGAAACGGTTCAGGCCATAGCCGATGACTGGGAACCAGCGTCCGGCGTAGAACAGGTAGCTGGTGTCGTCGCCGATAGAAGCCAACTTGAGGCCGGGCACAGGGCTGTTGTCGCCGGTTTCGAGCTGTCCTTCGTATTCGAAAGTCAGGGTGGTGGAGGCGTCCTTGGACAGGCCTGCGGGCAGCGGGACGCGCACGGTGGAATCCTGGGTGACGCGCTCGGCGGACAGGGGTTGGTTCTTTTCGTCCAGAACCTTGGTGACGCGCAGGTCATTGTGCAGTTCGAAGACAGCGACGGCCACATCCTGCAGGGCCGTAATCTTGATCTTGGCGCGAGCCGTGATCTGGTGGAGATGCGGGTTGAGTTCAGCCTCGATCTGGTAGTCGTCCACGCGCAGGCGCGCTTTTTCGGCGGCCCGCGACGGGATCGCGAACAGAACTACCAACGACAGAGTCAGGGAACTCGTAAGGACGCTCAGAGCGCGCCGCGGGTGAATCCACATTCAGGAGAGTCTCCAGGAAATGATAACCCATTTCCTATGATGAAGATTCTGACGCAAAAGATGCTGGGAGCACAAGGTTTAGGGTTTGTTTTTGACATTTCGAGCGCAGCCAGAAGCCTGCTTTGTGCTGGTGCAGGCAAAACAGCAGGTTCCTCGTCGCTTTCGCTCCTCGGAATGACAAACGGAGAGGGGCTTCTCAGTCTAGCATTTAGGAAGCAGCGCCAGAATGATGTCGGCCGCCCGGTCCGCCGGGTGCTGCACCGCCCCGGAATCAGCCCCTGGAGCGCGAAGACGGGCTTTTACCCGGGCCAGGCCCTCGCGCATACGGTCTCGAGGGGGGCCATCGGGCAGGATTTCCTGCAGCCGGCTGACCACCTTTTTAGCTGTGAAATCGTGTTGCACCAGTTCCGGGACGACTTCCTCCCCGGCGATCAGATTGACCATGGCAAATCTTGGGACCTTAACCCTGGGCTTGCCCAGCAGATAGGTAAGGGGCGAGACCCGGTACACCATCACGAACGGTGTGTTCATCATCGCGGCCTCGACGGTGGCTGTGCCGCTGGCTACAATGCCGGCGCGCGAGTGCCAGAGCGCCGGCAGGGCATCAGGCACGAGCGTAATTCTCCCCTGGCCGATCTTTTCCATTTCGATCAGGCTCAACAGGAAACTGCGGTCGAGCGTGGGAGCGACCGGGAGCAGAAACTCGTAGGCCGCGCCAAGCTGATCCGCCGACTCCAGAATGGTCGGCAGGTTCATGCGGACTTCCTTGACGCGGCTGCCGGGCATGAGGGTGATCCATGGTTTCGCAGGATCCAGATGAAATTGCGCCGCATAGGCGGTGCGCTCGATTGTCGGGTGCGGCAATTCTGCCAGAGGATGGCCGACGAAGGTCGCGTCCACGCCGCGCTCGCGGTAAAACTGCTCTTCGAAGGGGAAGATCACCAGGGCCTTGTCGATGTAGTCGCGCAGCAGGCGCACCCGGCCCTGTCGCCATGCCCAGAACTGCGGGGCGACGTAATAGACTGTGGGGATGCCGCGCTTCTTCATCTGGCGGGCGACGCGCCAGTTAAACGCGGGAGAGTCGATGACGATAGCGAGGTCAGGCTTGCGCTGGTCGGCTTCCGCGATCAAATGCCGGTAAAGGCCGAGGATCTGTGGCAGGCGACTAAGAATCTCCGTGATGCCGACGACGGCCAGATCTTTCGCGTCGACGACGGTGTCGCACCCGGCAGCGCGCATGCGGTCTCCGCCCACCCCAAAGAATTCGAGCGCGCTAGATGCTTGTGTGGGGACAGCCGCCCTCGGCTGTCCAGCGGAGCGAAGCTCCGCTGGCTTTTGCTCCACAGCCCGGTGCAGGGCTTCGATGAGCTGCGCCCCGTACATTTCCCCCGAGGCTTCGCCAGCTGAGATCAGGATGCGCAAGTGAGCATTGTAAAGGGCAATATCGGTGGGATGTACGCTGGAAGAGACGACACTCCGATTGAGCCGTATAATTCTGTTTTTCACGGAGTGAGGCTGTGATGCGGGTTGAGTACACACTGTCCGAAAAAGACTTCCTGGAAGCGCAGCGGGCACACGGTGGCTGGTCGTCTCGACTCCTGACGGTTTTCGGCAGCCTGCTGATGCTGGCGGGGATCTTCACCCTGGTTCAGGACCAGAAACATCTGGGCAACGCTGTCGCCGCGTTTCTCATTGGCGCAGCGCTGGCGTTTCATCGGCGAATTCTCTTGTCATACAGTTTCCGACAAGATAAGAGACTTCACGATCGCGCCATGTGCAGGTAGTCGCTAATCATCCCCTCTGGCACTGACTTCGGGCTGCTGGAATCCTGCTCCGTTCGCGGGCTCCTGCGCCCGCGCCACATTCAACTCCTGGTCCTTGTACTGCAGCTGATACAGCTTGAAGTAGATGCCACGGTTGGCCAGCAGTTCCTGATGCGTGCCCATTTCGCGGACCTGTCCCTTGTGCATGACGATGATCTTGTCGGCACGCTGCACCGTGG
Organism: Candidatus Sulfotelmatobacter sp.; assembly: GCA_017883425.1. Taxonomy (GTDB): domain Bacteria; phylum Acidobacteriota; class Terriglobia; order Terriglobales; family Acidobacteriaceae; genus Sulfotelmatobacter. The sequence goes on from JADGNP010000053.1 coordinate 15,245, forward strand.
AGAGGCGGTGGGCGATGATCAGCGAGGTGCGTCCTTCGACCATCCGGCCGAGGGCGTCGCGCACTTTGAACTCGGTTTCAGTGTCGACGCTCGAGGTGGCTTCGTCGAGAATCAGAATCTTCGGCTCATGGGCGAGGGCGCGGGCGAACGAGATGAGTTGCTTCTGGCCGGTGGAAAGCGTTGAGCCGCGCTCGCGGACTTCTTCGTTGAAGCCGTTGGGCAGGGCGCGGATGAAATCGCCGAGATTCACGTCTTCCGCGGCCTTCGCGACGTGCTCGTCCTGAATGCGCTCGGTGCCCAGGCGAATGTTGCCGCCGATGGTTCCGGTGAAGAGGAACGGGTCCTGCAGGACCACTCCGAAGCGGCTGCGCAGGTCGGCGAGGTCCATTTCTTTCACATCGACGCCGTCGATGCGGACCGCGCCTTTCTGCACATCGTAGAAGCGCAGCAGCAGGGAAATGAGCGTGGTCTTGCCGGCGCCAGTGTGGCCGACGACGGCGGCGGTTTCTCCGGGCTCGATGGCAAAAGTTACGTCGCGGAGAACCCAGTCGGGAGTGGGGTCGAGAGAGCCAGCATTGCCATTTCCCGGCAGAGAGCCAGCCGAGCTTCGCTCTGGCTGGACGGACGAGGCGTCCGTCGCTACGTGTTCGATCTCCCGGTACGCGAACCAGACGTGGTCGAACTCGACCCGCCCCGGGCCTTCTGGCGTCCTCGTCACGGCGGGCGAGACGATGTCGACCGCCGTATCCAGCAACTTGAAAATGCGTTCGCTGGCGGCCATCGCGGACTGGAGAATGTTGTACTTCTCGCTGAAGTCCATGATGGGGCGAAAGAAGCGCTGCGCGTACGCGGTGAAGGCGATCACCACGCCGAGCGAGGCCGCGGTCGCGACCAGGTGAAAGGACACGAGCGTCTGGCGGGTGAACTCGACGGAAACACTGTTGGCGACAATGCCCCGCATCACATCCTGGCCGCCGAACCAGATGACGCAGGCAATCGCGATCGCCGAAAAGAAATCGACCACTGGATAGTAGACGGCGTAGGCCATAATCGCGTCTTTGAACGCGTCCATGTGGCTGCGGTTGATTGCCGAGAAGCGATCGTAGGCCTTGCGCTCGCGGTTGAAAAGCTGCAGCACGACCATGCCGCTGACGTGTTCCTGCAAAAAAGAGTTGATGCGGGCGACGGCGATGCGAATGCGACGGTAAGAATCGCGCACTTTGTCGCGAAAAAACTTGGTCGCCACGACAATGAATGGGAGCACGGCAAACGTGATCAGCGCCAGCTTCCAGTTCATGCACAGCATGATGCCCAGAATTCCCAGCAGCACGAAGAGGTCTTCAAAGATGGAAACCACGCCCGAGGTAAACATTTCATTCAAGGCGTCGACGTCGGTGGTGACGCGCGTGACCAGGCGGCCGACCGGATTCCTGTCGTAGAAGGCGACGTGCATGCGCTGCAGGTGGCGGAAAATCTGGCTGCGCAGATCGAACATGACTTTCTGTCCGGTCCATTGCATGAAATAGGTCTGCAGGAACTCGAACACGAAGGTGAGGAGCAGCAGGCTGAAGTAAATGGAGGAAATCTGCGCGATCCCGTGCAGCGGCCGCGGGCTGAGCCAACTCCACAAGCCCGAGGTTGCGCCCTTCACCGGCGCGAGGTAGCGGTCCACGGCGACTTTCACCAGATAAGGCCCCAGCACGTCGCAGAACGACTTGAGGATGATCGAGGCAATGGCAATCGTCACCTGCCAGCGGTACGGACGCAGGTAGGTGAGCAGCCGCCGCATCAGGCGGCTGTCATATGCTTTGCCAAGTACTTCTTCTTCCTGGGCCATTGTCTCCCGGTCTAAGTCACTTAAAAGAAGCGGCGAGCGGCGTTGAGGGCGCCTCTTAACAGGGTACCTCAAGTAGATGGTCGAGGCAGCCGGCAGGATGGAAAAGGTTTGAGGTGGGATAATCACGACAGTGGCCTTGGGAATCTACATCTCGGTGCCGTTCTGCCGAACGAAGTGCAGCTATTGCAACTTCGCGTCGGACGTGTTTTCGCGGGTCGTTTTCGAGCGGTATGTCGATCGAGTGTGCGCTGACGTTGCTCATGCACCACAAATTGCGCAGGACATGGGCGGGCAATGCGAGCAGGAAGT
>JADGNP010000403.1 GCA_017883425.1 Candidatus Sulfotelmatobacter sp.
GACCGCGCCGGTGGCCACTTTGGCCGATTCGTGCGCGTTCTTGGCGATTTCCTTGATGCTGGCGCTCATTTCTTCCGAGCCCGTGGCCACCGTCTGCAGATTCTTGTTGACCTGCTCGCTGGCGCTCGATACTACCTGGGCCTGGGTGGAAGTCTCTTCCGAATTGGACGTGATCTGCTGGCTGGTGGAGGACAGTTCTTCGCTGGCGGTGGCCACGTGCTCGGCGGTGCCGGCAATCGATTGGATCATCTCCCGCAGATTGTTCTTCATCTGGTTCAGTGCCGTGCCCGCTTTGCCAATTTCGTCCTGCGAGGTGATCTGCATGTCCTCAACTGCCAGATTGTTCGCCGCAATCTCCCGGATCAGGGAAACCATGCAGGCGACGGCGCCGGTGATCGATCGGGCAATCAGCACGGCCACCACCAGACCGACCAACAGGCCGGCACCCGCCAGAACCAAGGCGAGGATCTCAGACCGGCTCTGGGCGGCCTCCTGCTGCTCCATCGCGCCCTTCTTGAGTTTTTCTATGGCGCCCAGCAAGTCGGTGATATTGCTGCGCAACTCTGCCCGAAGCTGGTTGTTCTGTTCGGAGAACAGCAGCGCGACAGCCTCTTTCTGCTTACCGGCCCGCTGGGCCTGGATGGCGCGCTCCTGTTGGACTTCAAGCTGTTCGTTGAGGTTGCGGATGTTGGCCGCGGCCCTTTTGTCCGTTTCCGTAACCAGCATGGGTTCGAGCGTTTGCAGCGCCTCTGCGAGTAGTGCTTTGCCCTCCTGCTGGCGCTTCAGATTCTTCTCGTCATTGGTTAGGAGGAATCCGCGCGCTCCGACCAATTGTTTTTCCAGGCCGTTTTCAATCGTCATGGTTAGTTCTTTTTCCTGTACATTGCTGGCGACAATGCGGGCTTGCTCCTGCATGGTCTTTAAAGAGACTTGCGTGGTGACGCCCAGAATAGCCAGGATCACAAGCACGATCCCGAATCCCAATCCCAGTTTCATCTTCAAACTCAGCTTACTCATCATTACGTCCTCCAAAGTCATAGATTGGTTTCTGGCGAGATCGCCGGAGCTTCTCCGTATGGGTCCACGCACGCATAGCATCTGCGCCGGCAGACCTCAGTTATGAAACTTCGGCTCGCTCCAGCGATTCGCAAACCCTTTCCGTATTGAGGACATGCATCAGCCCCCGGTCGAGCTTGTGAACACCGAGGACCATGGTCCGGATCGAGCCGCGCAAGGTTTTCGGCGGTGGCTCGAAGCTGGCATCCTCGACTTCGACCACATCGCCGATTTCGTCCACCAGCAGGCTGACCGCGCCGTCCTCCGAGCGAACCACGACGTTCATGGCCAGCATGCCCGGCGGGCTGGGCTTCATTTCCAGCCGCCGCCGCAGATCGACCGCGGTCACGATCTGGCCGCGCAAGTTAATCAGGCCGCTGACCACGGCGGGCGCCAGCGGAACCCTTGTCATATCGAGTGAACGGATGACTTCCTGGACGCCTTTCAATTCCACGCCGAACAACAGCTTGTCCAGGTAGAATGTGCAAAACTGTGAAGTGTGGGCCATGATTAGTTCGTCCCCCCCGCTGATTTCGCCGCCACGTCGGGCCGGGCCGCGTTCCAATCCGCGCTGCGCAGAATCGCCGGGATATCGAGCAATTCCGTGACCCGGTCCCCGATCAAGACGGAATAGAGCACCGATGCCCGGGTCGCCGCCATCTTCACGTCTGCGCGGCCTTCGACAATGTCCAAAATCCGTTCCACCACCAGGCCGCAGGAGCGTCCCTCGTGATTCAGCACCAGCACCTGAATCGGCGCGGAATCGGGCGCGGGCGGAGCTTGCAGGGCGCGCAGCCGGGCGCGCCGCTCTTCCAGCACGACCGTGAGGCGAACCAAGGGTAAAATCTGGCCGCGATACTGCGTCACCCACTGGCTGCCCGACATTTCCACTTGCGCCACGGGAAACTCCTCCAGCCGCGCCAGCGTGCTGAGCGGGATAGCCATGCGGGAATCGCCCGGGCCCGCGAAGAGCAGAAAGGTTTGTTTTTCTCCAGCGGTTCCCGCCGTTTCCGGGGCTTGTTCCGCCAAGGCGTGGTCCTTGGCTTCCGTAACCACGTTGGCGCACTGCGCCAGGCCCATGACATCGAGAATCAGCGCCACTTTGCCGTCCCCCATGATGGTGGCGCCGGCATAGGTGTTGATGCTTTTCAGTTGTTTGCTGAGGGGCTTGACCACGATTTCCTCGGTGTCGTTGATTTCGTCCACCACCAGCCCAAACTGCTGGTCATCGGCCCGCAGCACCACGATGTTGGCGTTCTGGGACTCGGACACCTTCCTCGCAACGATGGTCAGTAACTCAATGATCTTTTCGGAAGCTGGTCCCACGTTGCGGAATTGTTGTTCTGCCTGGGCCTGAGCTCCATCCAGTTTGAGGGCCACGATGTCTCGGACCAGGCCGTGAAATTCCTGGTGCGCCTTTTCCAAAGCGCACATCTCGGCAATATCGCCGTAGTCCTTTAGCCCGGCAGAATAAATCCACTTTCCGAGGGCGCATAGTTTGTGGGAGCCCGCTTGGTCGACCGTCATCGTCGTCTTGCCATCCAGAACCCCTCGCAACCTTTCCACCCAGTCTTGGTGCGCCTGGCGGGCAGACGCAAAGTCCACCAGGTCCTCACTAGAGGTTGCCGGCAGTTCCGAAGAATCGGACGGATGAGCGTTGCTGCTGACTTTCAGTTCTCGCTTCAAGTAGACAAGCGGCAGCAGTTGCCCGCGCAATCGGTATACCGGGGCCTCGTGGATCAGTTCAATGCCCTTACGCGCCTGCTCTCCTTCCAGGCGCACCAGCTCCAGGAGACTGACCTGCGGAATGGCGTAGCGGTCTCCGGCGGTGGTCACGATCAAGGCGGGGATGATGGCCAGGGTCAATGGGATCTTCATGCGTACCGTCGATCCCTGTCCTGGTTTCGACTGCAGGTCGACCGTGCCGCCAATTTTTTCGATGTTGGTCTTCACCACGTCCATGCCCACGCCCCGGCCGGAAACGTTGGTGACTTTTTCTGCCGTGGAGAAGCCCGGCAGCCAGATGAGGTTGGTGATCTCGCGCTCGGTCATGCGCGCGGCTTGGTCGGCGGTGATCATTCCCTTCTGAATGGCCTTGTTGCGGATCTTCTCGTAGTCCAGTCCGGCGCCGTCGTCGGTGATTTCGATGTTGACCTGCCCGCCCTCGTGAAAGGCGCGCAAGAACAGTAGCCCCTCCGGGTTCTTGCCGGCAGCGGTCCGCGCCTCGGGATCTTCGATGCCGTGGTCCACGGAGTTACGCACGATGTGGGTGAGCGGGTCCTTGATGGCCTCAATGATCGTCTTGTCGAGCTCGGTGTCCTTGCCTTCCATCTCGATGCGGACCTGTTTGCCGCAGCCCAGAGCCACGTCCCGCACCGTGCGCGGGAACTTGCTCCAGATGTTGCCGATGGGCTGCATGCGCGTCTTCATGACGCCTTCCTGCAGTTCGGTGGTAAGGAGGTTGAGCCGCTGGCTGGTGGCTAAGAGTCCGCTGTCTTCGCTGGAATTGGTAAATTGCACGATCTGGTTGCGGAGCAGGACCAGTTCGCCCATCCGGTTCATGAGCCGGTCGAGCTGGCTCACGTCGACGCGAATGGTGGTGTCGCTGGCGCTCTGCCCGCGGGCCTGCGGCTGGACGTTCAGCGTTTCCGGCACCTCCTGCGGCTTTACGGCTGCCTTTTCTACCGCCAGCTCAGCAACGGGTTGCGGATCTTCGGCGCTTTGCTGCTCCACCCCAGGGTGGACTTCGCTCCCCTTTGCCGTGCCCTGCTGGACGAGGACGTCCGCAGCGTCCGGCCCGGGTTGAGGCGAATCATTGGGCTGGGTTTCCTCTTTGGCCGGCACGGGGTGGGGAGGCGGGTCCGGTTCTGCCTTCGCCTGGAGCAGCCGCGTCAAGGTGGCGATTAACTCCTGGTCGTTGCGTTCCCCTTCGCTGCCGGTCGCATCGATGTTCCCGAGCATCTGGCGTACCACATCGACCATGGCCAGCAGTGCGGTCGTGATTTCGGAAGTCAGCGTAAGCAGGCCATCGCGCAGCCGCGCCAGCAAGCTTTCCCCGACATGGGTGACGGACTCCAATTTGTTGAAGGCCAGAAACCCCGAGGTTCCCTTGATGGTGTGAATGGTCCGGAAGACGCTAGCCAGGATCTCTCCGTTGCCGGGATCCTTCTCCAAAGCAATCAAGTCCCGGTCGAGGCGATCGAGGTTCTCGTAACTCTCAACTAAGAATTCTTTAACGATCTCTGAATCGCTCATGAGCCAATACCCTCGCGGACCCTCAGGCTTTGGGTTCTTCCCACTCCCCCCGGAATGGACCGTCTGGGAACTTCATGAACACTGGCTAGCCGTGTCTGCCCCTGTTCCACTGGTTCCCACGAACCGACCACATGCTCCTTATCGGTCACACAGACCTAAGCTTTAGCCGGACTGCGCTTGGGACTCAACCGGCATCTGGGATTGCGCTGGCTGGACGACACCGTCTGCTGCAATCGTCCAGCGTGCATCCCTGGCGAGCCCCATTGACTTCCCCTGCCTAACCGTCGCGCACGATAAGAATCAAGTAATGTGCGGCTCTGATCGCTTTTGGTAGGGTGCACTTCCCCTGCCAATACCATGGGGTGGTGCTACCAGATGCCCCTTAGTAAGCGCGCACGGGACCACAAGGTTTTGTGGCAACACGAACGCCGCACAGATGGCGGTATTGCCGCGTTCTGCTGCCCGCTAATGGACGGGGGAATCCCGATGTTGTGGTCGTGAACGTCAGGGAAGAACAGAGCGCGAAAGGCGCGTATTACCTAAGAGCGCAGGTGGCATGGACCTTGCCACGCTGGCGGCAATCCTTGGAGTTTATGTATATGGCCGGAGGGTCGCCAGTATGAATCAGTCGGCGGGTAGGGTCATGCCGTGGACTGGCTGGACAGACGGGTTGAGGCATTGCGGCGGGAACGTAAGGGAGCGCGATGAATCATGCAGGCTCTACTGAGCGCTCATCGAGCGAGATCGCGCGCGCCCAGTGCCTCTCGCTGGCGGAGTTACGATCCAACGTGAAACGTACCGACGGTGGCAAGATCGCTCGAGGCCGACGAGTTGCCAACGTAGACGGTGTAGTCCCCGTTGGGCACTATCCACCCGTTGGAAGTCGTACTCCAAATGGACAGCGGATGCGATGAGTCGTTCGCGTCCACGACTATCGTCACTTG
>JADGNP010000404.1 GCA_017883425.1 Candidatus Sulfotelmatobacter sp.
CGCCTTTCAGTGCTTTCACGCTGAGTGTGCAGTCAAGGGGAACGTGCTGGATCTGTGGGCTGCGATCCATCGCCTGCCGCTGTACGAGGCCGCCGTGGACCTGGCCGAGACCTTCCAGGTTCCCCGGAACAGAGAAGACAGCCATGGGGGGAACTGGTCGGATAGGGTTTCACAAGCAATGTACGGACGATCCCTATGCCGCCGATCCGGCGGTTTGTTCATTTGTACACATGGAAGCCGTTGGCCGTCAGGGGCCACCTCTGTCGATTCAAGGACCACGTCTCGCCATTCTGAAATATCAGGGGAGCGACCCCACACAGCCGTATCCGACGTTTGTGGTCCGACAGAGCGCCACGCTTCTCTACGGCTTTGCGCCTCAGAGGAAATTACGACGTTGTTCGGCCCCTTCGGACGGACGGCTAGGTGAGAATCGCTTCCCCTGATTTGGGTGATCTTACCGGTTTCACCCCCAGTTTGGCCAAGACCACGGGGAGGATTTCACTCAGCGGCCGGGGTCCCTTTCCCCGTTTCTTCAGGACCCGGTCGAGCTCGTCAGCCAACGGGACCGCTTCCTCCCGATACTCGGAACGAGGGAGTTGGGCCACCGCGGCATCGAGATTCCTCATAAGTTGATCATAATCCGTTTCATTGTCAGTATGGAAAGTGAGCAATTTCTTGAGTATATAATCCCGCTGCTGGCAGCAGGGATGCCGGTACGCCTTGCGGCCGGCCACCATCTGGTAGGCGATCCGGCTGAACCGGCCAGCCACTTGGACACGGACAGCGCGAGCATCTCTCCCATGCAGTCGCCACCCCGTGGCCAGAACCCGGAAATGGTCGTTGCACTTGATCAGGTTGTCCGCGATCATCATGATCACCCGCCGCAGATTGCGGTTGGCGCAGCGGACCAGTTGGCCATTTGGGTAGTCGACGCGATCGCTCTGGTAGCGAGAGGGGAACAAACCTGCTCGTGCCGTGATGGCTCGGGCCGTCGCATACCGCTCGATCGGTCCCATCTCCCCGGCGAATTCGGCGGCCGAGACCACGTTGATCCCGGGGATCCCCATCAGGAGCACGTACGGCGTCTGCACCAACAAGCCCGCGAGCTCTGCCTCGATCGCACGCACGCACCGGACTTTGGACAGCCGATCGTCATCCAACGCAATGAGTATTTTGAGATGAATATGTGATTCGTCTTCGGCCGGGGGGGCCGAGCGAGCCCAGGCAAGGATCTTTTCCAGGGTCGGCTGGTGGACGCGGATTTCAGCGCGGCGGAGCTGGACGATCAACCCCGGCACGCCAGCTTGGAGGATGGCCGTGGCTGAGCCGAACTCTCGGGCGATCCACAGCGGAATCCGCGCATCATAGATGTCTTCAAAACACTTGCTATATCCTGGCATAATCGCATAAAGATGTTCGTGGATCTGGCTGCGCAGCGCGACGGTCTTCTCGACCAGGTCTCGCCGGTGCCGCGCCAGCAGTTGGAGACGGATCGAGAGGGGATCGACCGGAGGTTCGAGCAAGCCGAAGCCATTGACGGCGCCGCGTTGCATGGCGGCCAGATCGGTGTCGTCGGTCTTGTTGCCGGGGTTGGCGGGCTGCCGATGCTGCTTGGTGGTCAGCGGGTGCATTATGCGAACCTCGAAGCCCGCCTTGGCAAAGGCATGCTGGATGGGGCGGTGGTAGCGTCCCGTCCGCTCGATGACCACAATCTGATCCCGGATCCCGGCCTGCTCCAGGGCGGTGCGCAGGCCCCGGATCATGGAAGTGAAGCATGCTTGGGTGTGCTCAACCTCGGTGGGTGGAACGAGAACCCGGCCGTAGAAATCGGTGAGCATCCACTTGGACCGAGCCTTGGCACAATCGACACAGACGATACCGAAGTGCTCCGGTCCGACCGTTTGGACACGGGGACTGATCACGCCACGAGGCTTGTGGATGGTTTGGGGAGCGGGAGAGGAGCGTTTCTTGGACTTGGGAGCGCGAGCCATGGGAAAGACCTCCTGGAAAGAGTCTGGGGAGAAGACCAACTCTCCCGCAGGAAGTCTGCATGGCTTTGAGGGTTAGGATGAAAATCTCCTGACTCTATCGAATTGCAGGTTTGTGGTTTCTGAAGCCCATCAGTGAGGTGGACACCATCAGGTTGTGGAGCCAATGTTCATGGTAGCGTTTGCCGTTGAGTCGATGAACGGGACTGTCGTGGGTGCGGGGTTGGTTGCTCCGCGGGGCATAGGGGCGAAAGTTCAGCAGCAAGGCCCAGCCCCGCAGCCGTAACTCGGACGAGCTTTGATGGCCGTGCAAGCCCCGGCTTGCATACATCAGCCGGCACAGCCGGTTCATCGGACGATCCACCGCGTTGCTCGTGCGATGACATCCCGGATGGTCATAGGCCACCACGTAGGACTCCGTTTTGTTCCACAGTTTCGTCAGCATCTCGCGCACCGAGGCGGTCCAGGTTTGCGTTGCACACCACTGCTGAAACTCGTTCATCAGGCGTCGAAACTCCTCCGCAGTGGCGGCACGGTAGACGTCCCACACCCGGCGGTGCAGTTCGCGGGCCTTGCGGCAGCGGTCGCGAATCTTCAAGAACCCGTGCAGAAAACAGAGCACCACCGTGATCAGGGGAAACAACGTCTGGAAAGCATTCTGCGTCGACGCCCAACCGTCGGTGTTGACCGTCTGGGGAGCGTACTCGGGGTCGACGTCCCGCGCTTCGGCCGCGAACACGCCGTAGGCTTCCTGGAGATGGGCGTCATCGGCCGAGGCCGTCAGCGCGACGCCCAAAATGCAGCCGCCGCCGACGGTTGTCGGGACGTAGCCCTTCTGGCCGGCCCAGTCGGCGTGATGCTCGTCCGCCACCAGATGCTCGGGCAACTGTGCCGAGTCGCGGACGGTAGTTCCCACCAGACTGTTTCGCCCCAGCCGCTCGATGACGCGATACCAGTACATGTCGCTGTGGCCGAAACCGATCTTCAGCAGCCACGGGGGAACACCATACACCGCCAAGAGCAAGGGATACGCCAACTGATCGACGGTTCCGGTCATGTAGCTGGTGACGAAGCTGGGCCGAAGCCAATACGGGGTGCCGTCGGCCAACACGATCTTCCGCAGTTTCAGGCCGGGAAGCTTGCGCGACTCACGCCCGAAGCCGTGCAGGCAATAGCCTTCGTCGAAGTCCTCCGGGAACAACTCCGGAGCCAATTGGGCCCATTCATCGACGAACGCCCGCATGCGCTCGGCATCCTGCCAGATTCCGTCGTACTGCTGCCGGATCATGGGAATGACAATCTGTTTGGCCCCGCGCGGCGCTTGCGGCGGGGGAGTCCTTCGTTCACGATTCACTTGCCGGGTCTTCGGTCGAGCGTCCATTCTCGCATCCCCTTCCCTGGAAAGAAGAAGGATGACGAAAATGCCGCCGGACGGATACCCGGCACTTCAATACCTGCAATCCGTTAGGGTTAGGAACCCTCAATACTGTTCGGCACATTTTCTGCTCCCTGCCTCTCCATGCACATCCAAAGTATTTCCCGTAAATCTGATATGTTGAATATTTATTTAACTTGCGCTTTTCCCGCTCCTTGCGCATGCTAGATCGAGTCCGATCGTCTCATCCCTCGCCAAGAGGTTCTCCGTTCCGGCTCGATGTCTCCCATGCCTGGAAACAAGCGGCCCAAGCTGAATGCCCAATCGTTGAAAGCTCTCAATCGGGCCCAGCCTTCCGCTCCTCCTTCAAAGCCGGAATTCACGACCAACATCGACCCAACTCAGCGGGGTGACGCCGCTCTCAGTCTTTCTCTTCCCCCCCCAAAACCTCCGACCCAGATCAACGCCCGCGATCTCAAAGGCCTCAAGTATTTCAATCTCATCAATCCTCTCCTGGAACACCTCCATGAATGCGGTACCCAGCGCGACCGCGCTGGCAATCGCATCCTTCACTACGACCAGTATGCCGCGTTGATCCTCCTTTTCTATTTCAATCCCATTATCAAAGGCTTACGCGGCATCACGCAGGCCAGCCAACTCGAAAGACTACAAAAGGAACTTGGCTGTTCGCGGGCCAGCCTGGGCTCGCTCAGCGAAGCCGCGCGGGTCTTCGACTCCGAGCCGCTCCGCGAGATCATCGGCGAGTTGGCCCAGAAGGCTCTGCCGATCACAGTCGGCAAGGAGGCCGAGGCACTTCGGGGCCTGACGGCCGTCGATGGTAGCCTCCTGCCCGCCCTGCCCAAGATGGCGTGGGCTCTGTGGCAAGACGACGAACACCGCGCCGCCAAAATGCATGTGCATTTCGATGTGTTCAAGGGCGCGCCGATGGACGTCACGGTGACCCACGGCAGCGGCTCGGAGAATGAGCAGTTGCGGAACATGCTCCTGCCCAAGCGGCTTTATGTCATCGATCGTGGCTACGGCGAGTACCAGCTGTTCCAGGACATCATCGACGCCGGCTCCTCCTTCATCGGACGCATCAAGGACAACGCCGCCTTCGAGGTGCTCGAAGCGCGGCCGATCACGCCCGAGGCCAAGGCTGCGGGAGTGATCCGCGATGTGATCGTGAAACGCCTGGGCACGGACCATCACAAGAATGTCCTCAAGCAATCCGTGCGGATCGTCACCGTTGCCACGGGCAAGATCGATTCCAATGGCCAGCCCGATGTGCTGATCCTGGCCACGGATCGTCTCGATCTGGCGGCGGAACTGGTGGCCTTGGCCTACAAGTATCGGTGGTCGGTAGAACTCTTTTTTCGCTGGCTCAAGTGTATTTTGGGCTGCCGCCATCTGCTGGCAACCAACCAAAACGGCGTGGAGATCCAAGTCTACTTGGGAATCATCGCCAGCCTGTTGATCAGCCTTTGGACAGGCAAGAAGCCGACCCAGCGGACCTTGGAGATGCTTCAGTTCTACTTCAGCGGCTGGGCCACTTGGGAGGAATTGCAGGCCCACATCGAGAAACTGAAAGACCACAAGTGAGCTCGCACGCGACTGCTTCACCCCGGTAGTCTGCGCTGTTCGCTGCTGCGCGCTGCCTGGTAAATTCATCGATGCCGGTGGTCGCTTTCGGTTGCCAGGTCCTCTGAAGAGGGGAGAGTCAGAGGAAAGTCGACCAGAGGGTGAATTCATAAATGGACAATGCATCTATTGTGCCGATCAATATTGCGAAGCAGCCGCTTCAGGGCCACGATTCGACCACGCCCAGGCTCCCGGGCGCGAAAGACGATGCCCTTCCCACCCTGGCCTAGTTCCTC
>JADGNP010000405.1 GCA_017883425.1 Candidatus Sulfotelmatobacter sp.
GCGCCCCGAAAATAGCCCGCCAGTTCCACTGGCGGGTAAGCGCGCGCCTAAAATGATCCGCGTCCCGGAGGGACGCCTGAAATTCAATTCCCGCGAGGGAATCTGCGAGGACCAACAGCGCCTCCCCCTCAGTTCGTCTGCGCCGTCCGGTGAATCTTCGCTAACCGCTCATCCAACAAATCCGCTTCATCCTTGCGCCCCAGCCGCCGCAACGCATTGGACTCGTTGGCCAACGATGTCGCCAGGTTCGGGCTATTCGCGCCGAATTGTTTCTCCATGATTTCCGTGGCCCGATGCCAGCAGGGCTGCGATTTCTCCGGCTTGCCCGCCCGATCGTACAGATCACATAGCCCCCACAATGACATCAGCACCTGCTGGTTGTCGTCAGGTCCGACGGCCGCCTCAGTCCCTTTCACCGCCCGCAACAGATACGGCTCCGCCTTCATCCATTCACTCTGCGCCATATACAGCCCCGCCAGCGTTCGCAGGCTTTGCGAGGTCTGGGTACTGTTCTCGCCAAACACTTTCAGGTTGATGTCCAGCGCTCGCGTAAAGTAGCTCTCGGCCGCAACAAAGTTCTTTGTCCCCGCGGCCACGCTCCCCAAATAAAAGAGCGGATCGGTAACTCGCGGAGATCCCGCCCCAAACGTCTTCTCGATAATCGTGAGCTGACGGTGGAACGCGACTTCCGCATCCGTGTAGTCCTGCCGCATCCCGTACGTATTTCCCAACCGTCCCAGCGCCACAATCAGATTCTCATCGCCTGGCGGCAAGTGCTCCGCCAGTTCCACCGCTTCCTTATACAATTTCTCAGCCTCGTCGAACCGGCGCTCTTTGAACGCCTGTTCGCCGCTCTGCATCGCCGCCTGCACCTTCTGCAACGTTCCGGTCGACGTATCCAGCATGTGAACCCGCTTCTCCAGTTCCGCGGCCTCGGCCGACTTCCCCTTCGCCTTCAGCGACGCCACATGATCGGCAAAGCGCAACTGCGCCGCCTTGTATTCCTTCTGCGCCTCCGGCCCGACCTCGTACGCCTCTCCCGGCTGCACCTGGCTCTTTCGGTTGAACTCGTTCAGCGCCGCTTTTTTGTCCTGCTCCAGCGCGCCCACCCAGTCGCCCTTCTTTTCCAGCGCAGACCCCAGTTCCAACATCACTCGCGACTGTTTGGGATCGAGCGACACCGCCTCCTGAAACTCTGCCACCGCCAGGTCGTTCTGCCCCGAAGCCTCCAGCGCCTGCCCATACAGCTCGTGGATCTGCCACGAGCTCGGCGACAATGCTTCCGCCTGCTTCAATTCCGCCAGAGCCCCCGCAACATCTTTCTTCGCCAGCAGAACTCTTCCCACATCTTGATGGGTATGGCCTTCCTGAGGACCCAGCTTCTCCGCCGCCCGGAATTCCTCCAGCGCGCCGTCATAGTTCTTCTGTTCCTCTCGCATGTTACCCAGCCCTGCGTGCGTTTCCGGGTCTGCAGGATCCAACTCCGCCGCCTTCCGGTATTCCGCCTCAGCCCCCGGGATGTCTCCCGCCCAGGCCAGCCCTTTGCCCAGGCACACATGGCACATTTCGAAGTCGGGAAACATTTTTTCCAGTTCCTGCAGCTCCCGGATCGCCTCGCGCGGCTGACGCCCCATCAGCAACGACCCCAGGTTCTGCCGGGCCAGTGGATCCTTCGGATTGAGCCGCTTGGCCTCGCGAAATTCAAGGATCGCCGTAGTTACATCCCCTTTTGCGTTGTAGGCGTTCCCCAAGTCGTAGTGCGCGTCCGCCGCGTCAGGATCCAGCGCGATCGCCTTCTTGTACTCCACGATCGCGTCGTCGTACACGCGCATGTTGTACAGCAAGATACCCAGATCGAGATGCACATTCGTGTAATCGGGCTTGATGCGCAACGCCTGCTTGAACTCTGACATCGCCGCATCAAATTTCTGTTCATTTTGCAGAGCTATGCCTGCATTTTTGTGAGCCTCGGCGTCCTCCGGATTCAGCGCCAACGCCGTCTTTGCTTCACTCAGCGCATTCTCCAAATCTCCCACTCGGGACAAGATGTAGCTGACTTTGGTATGCAGTTCGGGAAAATCCGGGTCTTCCCGCAGCACTTCCGCATACACTGCCGCTGCTTGCGGGAATTCTTCCTGCTGGCGCAGCAACTCGCCCATCACAAATCCGGTCTCCGGACCCGCGAAGCTCGCTTTCAGCGCCTTGCTCAGCTCTGTCGCCGCTTCGTAATAATGCTTTTCTTTAATCAGGACGCCCGCGCTGCTGAGCTGCTGCAGCAATTCCTTGTCCGGCTTCACGTTTTCCGCCAAGACCTTGGCCCCTTTCACCGCCGCCAACACGGTCGCGTCGGCGCCCACCTTTTTCAGTTGTGCCAGGAAGTCGTCATCCGCATGGAAGTTCAATCCCCGCGCGGCTATGTGATGCACCACATTGGCCGGCAACGCGCCCCCCGCTTCCAGCGCCATGACTTCACTCGCCCGCAACGGCTTCAAAGCAGTCTGCGCTGCAATGCTAAGAGAAAACCCAAGAATGATGAGAGCGAAGAGAGAACAACGCAAAGCAAACTTCGGCATGAATATCCTCCCGCAGGATCATCTCGATCCTATATTCAGCCATCGCCGTTCTCTCGTTACGTTCGTACTATCGTCTATTGCGAGGGTGCCTCACCTTTCTCGCGCCTTTTGCGAGAGGGTGGGGATCTTGACGTTCCCTGGCGCCACTCCCGGTCGACAGTGACCCTCGAAGGCCCGTAACCTTGAACACCCTGCAGCCTTCGTTACCCTCGTCTAAAGGTGGGCGGGAGCTGGAAATTTGGGGAAGAATGCTGGAACGAAGTCTGCTGAAATCCAGCCGCGCAGCGGCGGCAGGTGAAAGCGCGGCACGGAAGTGCCGGGTGAAAGTGGGAAAGGCACGTGAGTCCCGCAGGGACGGCACAGGTTCTCACACACACCCGGAGGGGCGCAAGAAAATCAAGGGACGACCACGCGGCTTTCACACATCCCGGTCCTAGTTCAAGGGCGAGGCCGAAGGATCGCTCAACGCAATGAGCTTCCCCGGCGGATATTCGGCGGGCGTGAGAGGAGTTTCCGGGTCGGGATTCAGGATCGTCAGCACCTTACCGCTGCGGACTCCCCGGATGGTCAGATACTGACTCTCCACCGTGACCACCCTGTATTTCTCGTCGAAAATTTCCCCGCGGATGGCCTTCATACCTGAATTGGATGCCGAACCCCGGGGCTGGGACTCCCGCTTTTCTCAAAAAGCCGTTCCCCTTCTTGCCCCACGGCGGTTGTAACCCCGATGCCCCAAACGCGTTCCCTTTCCCCAAATTCCTCACGACCCATCTACAATCTTCTCTCGGTACCCGGTACCCGCAACTCGCTACTGATCTGGATCAGCTCCTATGAACACGGCCCATATCGCTGAGTTGCTCGACCCCTTCCTCCGCGCGCCGATCGTGGTCCCAGAAACTTCCGGGCTATCAGAGAGTAGTCATTCCGATGTCCCCGGCCCTTGTCATTCCGAACCGGAGCTAAGAAATACCAGGCTCCCAGATTCTTGTCATTCCGAACCGGTGCAAGCCGGTGAGGAATCTGCTGTCCTGTCCTCCGCTCAACTCCAGAGTATATCGACCTACATCGATATACTCATTCGCTGGAACGCCCGCATCAACCTGACCGCCATCCGCGATCCCGAACACATCGTCCCCCGCCACTTCGGCGAGTCCCTCTTCGCCGCCCGTCACCTGTTCCCCGCGCCTTCCTCAGTGTCCTCCGTGTCCTCTGTGGTGAAGGCTTTTGACTCTGTAGCCGACGTAGGCTCCGGCGCCGGATTCCCCGGCCTCCCCATCAAGCTCTGGTCCCCGCAGCTCTCCGTCACTCTGATCGAGTCCAACTACAAGAAGGCCGCCTTCCTCCGCGAAGTCACGCGCGCCCTTACATTGACGGACGTCAATATACAAAACGCGCGCGCCGAAACCCTCACCGCCACCTTCGACGTAGTGACCCTCCGCGCCGTCGAACACTTCGCAGCCATCCTCCCCACCGCCGCCGCCCTGGTCGCCCCAGCCGGCCGCCTGGCCCTGCTGATCAGCGCCGCTCAACAAGACCAAGCCCGCTCGACCCTCCCGCACCTCACTTGGTCCAACCCAGCCCCAGTCCCCCACTCCCGCTCCAGGATCTTGCTGGTAGCCCGTCGCCCGCAATAGAGGAAGCCAGACCCCCGAACCAAGTAAGCTAACAAGTGGTCTGGACCGCCATCAAGGTGCCTGTTATTGGCCGGTTGAAGCCGTATCTGGTCACTAAAGCTAGTCGAAGTGGATTGAACTGGTCTGTTATCCATAATTGACAGTCACTGGAGCCGAGATTGGCAACTCGAAACAGCGGTGGACTCCCATTGAGGCGAGCCAAGTGATCTTAACGATCTCCTCCAAAGGAACCGACTATCTAACAAGTGGAATATACCAGCGCAAATGACCTGCATAGCACATGAGTAAGATGCGAATATGTCTGCTGCAAGGGCACAAGTGGGAAATAGATCGAGTAGTGACAAGTAATCCATCTCCCCGATTGACGCGGCACGGCGAGTTTTCCACAGTGTTCCTGCAGGAACACTTCTGTCAATTGGCGAAAAGGTGCGTGCCCTTGTGCAGCATCGTGGTCGCGAAAGTGGGGCTACAACCGTGGAGTCGGGCCACCAGTTCCTGCAGGAACTCCTAGCCGTGATCGCACACCAGACCAGCAGGGTTGTTCAGTCCCCACCCCAATGGACTGCCGACCAATGGACCTGCCGCATCGCCGGGCGAAACCGGGCGTGATGTTCCTGCAGGAACACTTCTCCATTTTCTCACTCGGCGAGGCGTGCAACTCGTGTGAAAGTGTTCCTGCAGGAACATTGGACGCGTTTTGCACACAAATTCACCGCGTGCACAGCAAATCTCCATTGCATTTGAAATGCGATGCGCATTATGCTGCCCAGTAGCTCTGGGTTCTCCTGACAATCTAATGGGACGCGTTATCGCTGTTGCCAATCAGAAGGGCGGCGTGGGTAAGACTACGACTGCCATCAATCTAGCCGCGTCCTTTGCGGCTGCGGAAGTCAACACGCTGCTGGTCGACTGCGATCCGCAGTCGAATGCCACGAGCGGCCTGGGGTTCGTGAAGGATCCGGACCGCATCAGCTCCTACCATCTGCTGATGGGCGCGGCCTCGGCGGAGGAGGCGCTGCTCACGACTGAGCT
>JADGNP010000406.1 GCA_017883425.1 Candidatus Sulfotelmatobacter sp.
GTATAAATACCGCACGAATCGTAGATGACTCGGCAGATCGCTGTTGGCAATCGATCAAAGAGACTTTTCGCTTCTTCCTTCGATCCGCTGGCCCGCCATTTCTGCAGCACATCGTTGAATACGTCCTCCAAGCTGACGGCATTATCAGACCGTAGAGTGCGCAGTCTCTTCCAACGTCCTACCAAATCGTTGAGCGACTCATCTTTCTCAGAATCAAGACCACGCTCCGCAAGTGCCTGAGCCGCAGGACAAAAGCCTGCCACTAGTGGAACTCCGGCGGCCCTTGAGAAGCCCGCACCGATGAAGTAAACCTTCCTTGGTGGCGTTCCAGTCCTGCTGTTATGTCTAATGTTGGACGTTTGTGGATCGTCCGGGGCGTCCCCCGCACGAAGCCCGTCCATCCGTCTCTTCGCGGCTTGTGCCCTGCGCACGATCTCATCAATCGAATGGCGATAGACGGCACCGCATCGGCTACAGATGGAAGGCCCTATCAATGCGGGTGTCAGACCTATTTGAATTTCTCCATCATCAAATCGGTTACCGCACTGTGTACAGGTCACGATCACCACTTCTACCCTCCTCAGTGCTTTTCAGCTTTCAGATAACCCGGATTCCCGAACTCCATCCTACGCCGGCCCCCCACGCCGTCGCTGATTAACGGTGTTTCATCCGTGATAATCCGTGATATCTGATCACTTGGGTTACTCCTAGACTTTGGAATGGCGGAAAGGATGCGAAGCCGAGCAGTGCCGCGTAAGCATTATCCTCATCCGGAGGCGGGAACAATTCATCGAAGGTGACGCCGGTGTCATACGTGCCTGGACGTAAACGGAATGCACAAACCAAAGCTTCTGCAAGTCGATTCTGATGGTCGCTGTGGCCCCCGTGGAAGAACTTAGCGCTTTGGCGATGCGGCCGCAAAGCGCGGAGTCCGAACTCTTCCAACTGCAGGCAGTCCAGCAATGACATCGAAAGAGACTGTGTGACCACCTGCCCTACGAAGATCAATGGCCAATTTTTCGGCTCTGCCGCCCACTCCCTGCTAGACATCTGTCTATAAGTGGCTGGGCATTCGGACTTGGGACTATGCTTGTTGATGGCGAACCATAATGCGACATCCAAACTGGTGGTCACGTCGAGGCCATGCGTCTGGATGCCATAATGCTGGCCGAGAGCCATGATTGCGTAGTCGATTTCACATAGAGGAGACAGCTTGAGCTCTCGCCAGCGAATGTATTTCTGCTCATGTATTTCCGCCTGAATAGATTCAACAAATAGAACGTATTGTTCTAGGTAATACCCTAGTGCGTAATGCAAGCTGTCGTAGTCAAATTTGTTGCGCGCCGCCGAGGTCAGTAAGGACGGTTCCGAAGAGCACGAGTCACCGAACAGAAATGCACGGACCGAATTCGCGCGAGCCAATGAATACATTTTGTTTTGTCCCCGGAAAAAAAGACCGTGAGTCTGGTCGTGGATTGGTATCTCCGCGACGATCTGCTTTAGCTCCTCAAAGCTCCCAACCTCGATGATAGGGACACAGTAGTGCTTGCACCGAAGCAGTCCAGCACCGGAGAACTGTTTGTAAAACTCCGAATAGTGATCTCTGAGGACGTTGCTAGCTCCGAACACGGCATTCTTGCCTAGCGTCCTGGCAGTGAATGGCGCACGGTAAAAGCTGTCCATCAGAAAACCGAACCGTGCGTCTTTGCCTTCGATCGGAACATCACCAAGTGAATTCGAGTCGGGCAGGTTCACCGCATTAAACTCATTAACCGGTATGCCTCCTAGAACTGCTGTAGACGATCTCCCCTGCGCCTGCAACAATGGGGCCGCAAGCGACGCTGGAATTGCCACGATCCCGCTCTCATCGAGCTCCTTCGCGGTTGTTTCGTCGTACCCAATTCTCTTGGCGTAGGCAAGGTTAATCTGCTTATCTTTCTGCTGGGGCTGAATCGCGAAGTAAGAAAAAAACTGAAAATTGGATGCTCCTCCGGCCCACGCTCCTAACGAGGCCGCTGCGTAGTGAAACTTTGTCGGTAACACTCGCGAGCTTTGATCAAGCACGCTATCTGCGTCTGGGAGTTCCTCGATTCTTTTCTCAAGGAGTCGGCTATAAAGGTCGATTAACCTGTGCAGCTGGCGAACAAAAGTCGAGTAGGCAGCCGGCCAGAGAGTACTCTCCTCCCAAACGAGATCCATCCATCCTCGTAAATGACGAACGTTCCATCTGATCGCCCCATTTCGAGGAGGGCATCACTGCACCCGAAGCGATCACGGATCATCCCACTATCCGCGAAAAGCGCTGTGAATGCTGGAGGAACCTCCACAGAGCGTAACACTCCACGCCACGCCTGAAGAATCACTGCCCGTCGTTGCGTCGAAGTGCGGATAGTTAGATTTATATGGGACCCTTCCGACGCTCGTGCGTTGATGAATGAGCTTCCAAGTGCGTACAGGTCTACAGCGAGAAATGGGAAACCCAAACTCTCGAAGACCTGCGGAAAATCTCTTCAGGAGTCGGTAGGCGTTGATTTGCATCTGCCATTTCGCAATCTCGTGTGACAGCATTCGGGAATCATGATAGCAAACACGCGAGTTTCAACAGAGGAAGACAAACTGATCCACAGTCCCGCGTGTCAGCTTAAGCGTGGCTAGCCCGGTAGCAGTTTGGGTCCGGATCAGCCGCTAGCAGAAACTCAGAACTACCCCCGATAACTGGCCCAGCGGGACTCATTTCAAGCCAGAACTTGTCTTCGGCCGATTTCGACGAATCGAGGAGAGAACCTTTCCGGTTGCTTGGGGTTCTAATCCTTCAGATGCCTTGTCAGCCGCCTCAAGTGAAGTGGACTCTACAGCTAAATCCAGGCGAGCTCAGGGGCCGAATTTGGGAGGTGGCTCGTGTTCAGGGTTCGGGTCCTGGCCACCCAAGAGGAAAATGTCCTCATCGCGAAGGCCGCCCGGAAACAAGGCCTGAGTGTGTCCCAATTCGTTACGCGCGTGATCAGGAACCTCGGACGAAATCTGAACCCCGGCAAGATCGCCCCTCGTAAACCAAGATCCCCCAGACCGAAACGGTCGTTTCGCAAAAAGCCAAAGTCCTGATAGATATAGGACTGTTTTGCCGACCACGAAGCGAGTACTCTCATTTTCAAGATGTATTCCTGGCCCGTTTGCCACAGCTCGAATCGTTCTATAATCCAGCCGACAAGTCAGCAGAGGAGGGGGAGATGAAGAGACCCAAGCGCAAGATGTCCCCCGGCGTCTCACGAGCACGGCGGCCCAAGACTGGAACCAACAGGGGAATGTTGATCCTGCTCAACGAAGAAGAAAAGATGAACATTGAGAAAGCAGCCGCCAAAGAGGGAGTCAGCATGAGTCGTTTTATCGTTGAGCGTGCCTTGCACGCCGCCAAGCGCGTCTTGTCCCAGACTGCTTAAGAACCCATCTCATAAATCGCCTACAGCCAGGTTGCTCACCCTCAAACCTAACTTTTGAGTTGCCCATGACACGCCCACAATCCAGAAGTGCGGCTTCCCAGAAGCCGACTCGGGACAGCGTCGCTGAGCTCGTCCACCAGAGGCATAAGTTCCGGTTTGCCGGTGATTCGTTCGCAAATACACCCTGTCCACATTCCCAGAATTAGACTTTCAGAGTCTGTAACGGGTTCCTCGTTGCCTAAGGACTTCTTCGATTGCGGTTTGGAGATGACCGGTGTTGATGGCTTCTTCTGCGTAATACGGAACTACCTGAACCTCTGAAAGATGTTCCCATTGGTACCGCTGCCGGCCAGCGGAACACAGCGATTGCCAGTCTCGCTTCGCGTGTGCCGACATAGACTCAGTCAGCCAATTCGGGCCGTTGACCACGATGACGTCGAAACTCCTGACCCGTTCGCTAACCTGAGTGTCAACCAGGATTTCGTTGATGTGTGAATCCGAGAATGAGTACCCAATGACGACCACGAGGTCTGTTGACAATACTTCACGGCGAAAGTCGCTGAGGAGAATTAGGAAAGGGTCCTCGAGACGCCGCTTCGAGCGGCCAAAGATCATCGTCTCCTCAATGGTTTCTTCAGGAAGGAAGCGGCATCTTATAATCGGATCTTGAGGGAATATCTTAAAGCTTCCTGACGGCTCATAGGCAGGCGGTCGCGCAATGCGAAACCAGTCCAGTGAGCCGTGTAGTTTGAGCAAGCGCAGATCAGGCTGCTCGCCATCGGCTGTTAGCCATAACTCGCCGACAGTCCAGGGCGCCACCGTGACTAGTTCGCGCGTGTGTGCAAATGGCCACCACTCGACGCTTGAAGGAAGACACTGAGCGTGAATTCCTTCAGGCCGCCGGAAGCCCGTGGAGTATGGTATCGACTGCTCTTCCATGATGGTTTCCAACGTAAGATCATAGTTAAGGGTGAAGATCGTCGGGTGGATGGAGTTCCTGACTAACTCGATTAGCTTCTTTAGATACGATCCCTTGCTGAGTTTGGCTTTGCTAATGTCCAATTGGGATCGAAGAAAGCCGAGCGCGACTTGATAAAGCGATTCGAAGAATTGGGGTTCGGATTTCACCGCCGATGCGAATGGCTCGCTTAAGCTGGTGACGAAAGGCCACAACTCGTTGTCGTCGTAGGTCGACAGCAGATGGAACGCGGAGGCAAGATCCTCAATGTTGATCTGCCGACGGCGATCTTCGAGATGTGTTATGACGGCCTCAACTAGCCTGCTTAATTCATCAGATCTGAGATTTGTGGGCGGAGGTGGGGAGCAAGGGCTTGGATAGAGAACGGAGCGGGCGGGTTAGAGGTCGTGGGGAAGGAAACTGCGCCGGGAGCGGAGCGAGGAAGGTTTTTGGGCACGGGGCTACAGGGACTGCTGGTGGAGCGCTGAGTTCGGAGGCCAGCAGTTCGGTCAACCGCTGTTGACGGCGAGGACGACGGCGCGGAACTGGTTCTGAAAGGGCCAGCCGCTGGCCAGGTGAACCCGAACACAACGGGCGGTCTGGCGTACGCGGGCGCCGATTTTGAAGAGCTGGGCGCGGAGAGTTTCGATCTGGGCGGAGCGCCAGGGCTGGGGTAGCTGCAGACGGAACAGGTTGACCAGGTTGTAGGCGGCGGCGTGCAGGAGCAGGCGGAAAGCGTTAGCCAGGAAGCGATGGCAGCTCAAGCGGTCGGCGCGAAAGCCGTTCTTGAACTCCTCGATGCGGTTCTCACACTCGCCGCGATCATTGTAGAAAGCGAAG
>JADGNP010000407.1 GCA_017883425.1 Candidatus Sulfotelmatobacter sp.
GTCCTCCAAGTGGCGTTGCAGTACTGTGTGAATTGATGAATGAAGAATGCTACCCGCGAGCGCCAGGGTCAATACCACCCTTGGGTCAGCGGATGGCTCTTTCAGGCGAGAAAAACGCGAAACCATTTCTCCGGTGTAAGCTGGTGTCAGGAGCGGTAATCGCGTGATTTTCGTACTCGACAACTACGATTCGTTCACCTACAACCTGGTGCAGTACATCGGTGAGTTGGGCGCCGAAGTCGAGGTTCGCCGCAACGATCAGGTCACGGTGAGCCAGGTCGAGGACATGCGGCCCGAGCGGATTGTCGTCTCTCCGGGCCCCTGCACGCCGCATGAGGCGGGGATCAGCATCGATCTGATCCGCCACTTCGCGGGGAAAGTTCCGGTGCTCGGAGTCTGCCTGGGACACCAGGCGATCGGCGAAGCCTTCGGCGGCCGCGTCGTTCGGGCCGCTCATCTCATGCATGGCAAGACCAGCGCAGTCATGCATGACAACCGAACTGTCTTTCAAGGTCTTCCCATGCCCATGACCGCCACGCGCTATCATTCGCTCGTCGTCGAGGAAAAAGATCTGCCCGCCGAATTGGAAGTCAGCGCCTGGACCACCGAAAAAGACGGCACCCGCACCATCATGGGCCTGCGCCACCGCCGTCACGCTGTCGAGGGCGTGCAATTCCATCCGGAAAGCGTGCTGACGGACGCAGGGAAGAAACTCGTGGCCAACTTTCTGGCGCTGTAACGGCCCGTAGTTCGTCGTCTATACTTCTTCCGCTTGCACCCGGGAAGCTCGGGGGTCAGCCATAGGAATCCTCTCCATGTCACGGATCCGCCGCAATGAACAACTCGCGCCATGCCTCACCGCCCGAATGCTGACTCTTCTTTTCTTATCTATTCTGCTCGGTGGCTCAAGCGCCGCGCAGTCAGCGCCCCTGGACCACGCTGCCGGCGGCGCCCCCGACAAGCCCGCCGTCGCCGTCCCTCCATTGCCCGAGGGATCGTGGCGCTTCATCGTTTCCGGTGACTCGCGCAATTGCGGAGACGTCGTCATGCCCGCCATCGCCGCCCACAGCGCCCAGTTTGCTCCCAGTTTCTACTGGCACCTTGGAGACCTGCGAGCGATTTACAAGGTTGACGAAGACATGGCGTTCGCCGCCGCCGTCAATGGCGATTTCTTGAGTTGCAGTCTCTACCTGCAACGGGTGTGGCCAGACTTCATCGAACACCAGATCGCGCCCTTCGGGAATCTGCCCTTCTACGTGGGGATTGGCAACCACGAGATGATCACGCCCAAAGATAAGCTCCAGTTCCGCCGCCAGTTTGCCGCGTGGCTCGATCAGCCGACGCTGCACGACCAACGGGCACAGGACGAGCCGGTTGGTCAGAAACCCGTTGCCCAGAAGAAAGACGCGCCCGCCGAACCGGAAGCGCCGCCAACCTACTTCCACTGGATTCAGAAGAACGTCGACTTTATCTATCTCGACAACGCCGCAGACTGCTTTGTGGCTGCGGAGTTGGACTGGCTGAAGCGCGTCTTGAAAAGAGACGCAGGCAACACCGGAGTGAAGAGCGTGGTCGTGGGCATGCATGAATCACTGCCCGCCAGTCTCGCGAACGTCCACAGCATGGGGGATAGCGGAGTTCCGGAGGCCCGGCCTAGCGGGGAGAGAGTTTACGAGATGCTGCGGACGTTCCGGGACCAGAACCACAAGCCGGTCTATGTGCTCTCCAGCCATTCTCATTTCTATTTGGAGAACATTTTCGAAACGGAGACGCTGCAGAAGAAAGGTAATCCCCTGGCGGGATGGATCGTCGGCACGGGAGGAGCAGAACGCTACAAGCTTCCTGTTCCGCCCTCAGCGAAGGCCAGGAAAGACGTCTACGGCTACCTGGTTGGCACGGTCGATGCGGAGGGAACGATCCAGTTCGCGTTTCAGGAAATTCAGGAGGCGGATGTGCCGCCCACAACGCGCCGCGACTACCCGGCAGCTCTTGTGCACTGGTGCTTTGCGCACAACTCCCAGAACACTGACCCTTCCGCCGGAGAGATTACACCGCACTGCGCTCCGCCGCCACCGCCGCCGAAATGTGAATAGCCGTGATCCAGAAAGATGGCCTAAAAGTGTACGCGTGAGAATTAGAGTTTCTACGACGCGGCGGAGCAAAACTCCAGATTTTAGCCGCAAAGCGGCGTAAGAAATGCAGCCCACGGCGTAAGCCGTGGGTGGGAAAGGGTGGGAGATGAGTAAGCCCCAGCGGGGCGAAAGAGTAGTTCTCAAGCACACACTATAGGCCCCGAGCCTTCTCCACCGCAAGCAGCACCGCCTGCGCCTTGTTCATCGACTCCTGAAACTCGCTGGCCGGATCGGAATCCGCGACAATTCCCGCTCCCGCCTGCAGATAGGCTTTCTTGCCCTGCATCAGCAGCGTGCGAATGCCGATGCACGAATCCAGGTTCCCCGCAAAATCCGCGTAGAGCACTGATCCACCATAGACGCCGCGGCGCGTAGGCTCAAGTTCCTCGATGATCTGCATCGCCCGCACCTTCGGCGCCCCGCTGAGCGTTCCCGCGGGAAAACATGCGGCAAAGGCGTCGAGCGCGTCCAGATCCTTGCGCAGCGTGCCTTCCAGCGCCGAGACCAGGTGCATCACGTGAGAATACCGCTCCACATACATCAGATCTTTCACCTTGACTGAGCCGTACTCGCTCACGCGCCCCAGGTCGTTGCGGCCGAGATCGACCAGCATCACGTGCTCGGCACGTTCTTTCTCGTCGGTGCGCATCTGCTGTTCGAGCCGCAGGTCTTCGGCTTCGTCGCGCCCGCGCGGGTGCGTGCCCGCGATCGGCCGGTACTCCAGCCTGCGTCCGGTCACCCGCACCAGCATCTCGGGAGAAGAACCGAGAATGTGGGTGTCGCCCGTCCGCAGAAAATAAAGATAGGGCGACGGATTCACCTGCCGCAGCGAGCGGTACAAATCAAAGGGAGCAACCTCGGGAGTGAAGTCGAGCCGCTGCGAGAGCACGACCTGGAAGATGTCGCCCGCGGCAATGTACTCCTTGCAGCGTTCCACGCTGCGCAAGAAAGTCTCGCGCCGCGTCCCGGCATGCACCTTCAGTTTGCCCGCTATTGCCTTTGCCGACTTGCGCCAGAGGGCCGGGCTCAGTCCCGCCGCGAGTTCTTGCTCTAACGCAGCAATGTCGCGAAGCGCGCGGTCATAGGCGCGCCGCGGACTCTCGCGCGCAACGTCGGCGGCGGCGATGATGTGAATCTGGTGGCGCAGATGATCAAACGCCAGCAGACGATCGAAGAACATCAGTTCGGCGTCGGGCAACGCCAAGTCATCTTTGGCGTGCTCGCCAATCTTTTCCAACTGGCGAACCACGTCGTACGCAAAGTATCCGACGGCGCCCGCGGTGAATGGGGGCAATCCCGGAACGCTGGCGGGACGATGCTCGCGCAACAATCGCTTCACCACGTGGAAGATGTTGTCTTGCACGACTTCGCGCCGCCGTCCGCGCTCAATCTCGACTGTTCCCTGGCGGGCCTTCACTCGCATGTAAGGCCGCGCCCCCAGGAACGTGTAGCGCCCGATCTGCTCGCCGCGCTCCACCGACTCCAGCAGGAACGCGTGCGGTTCTTTTTCCGCGATAGCCAGAAAGGCGGAGACCGGCGTGAGCAGATCGGCGCTCACGGATTTCACCACCGGGATCAGGGTGGCCTCTCGCGCCAGCCGGGAGAACTGTTTGAAGTCCGGTTGCAGCATCGTTTGCGATCCAAACCGCGGCTTCGGCGCTCCAACTCGCAGGAACCTGCACCTTGCGCCGAACCGCGGGTTTTTCATTATAGGGGAAGCGGCCGAACCGGCAGGATCCTCGCCGCGCCGCGTGCAGGCTTGCTCCTGCCCTACGCCTCTTTTCGCAAACCCACGAAACTTTGGTCACTTGTTGGCCTCTGGGCAACCGCTAGAATCATAGATATCCCGAGTATTATGAACATTTTGGGCCATCGGCACGGTTGCGTGTTCCTCCGAACTCACAGCCCGAACCCAGAGAATCAGCAATCGAATTGACGGGAAGATTCTCGCGGCCGAAGATTACGGGTTAAGCAGCGCCGGACTTTATGCGAATTAAGTTTTGGGGCGTGCGCGGTTCCACGCCCACTCCACAGGCCGAGAACCTACGCTACGGAGGCAACACCTCCTGCGTCGAGGTGCGTCTGGGAGATCAGATTTACATCTTTGATTGCGGCACCGGCTTTCGCGTGCTGGGGCACGAACTGGAACGCGAGTTCGGCGACCGTCCGTTTGCCGCGCATGTTTTCGTTTCGCATTTCCATTGGGACCACATCCAGGGCATGCCTTTCTTTCGCCCGTTGTACGACAGTCCCAACAGCCAGTTCATCTTCCACTCTTCCAGCCGCACCCGCAGCCTGGAGCAGGTCATGGCCGAGCAGATGGCGTCGCCCTACTTTCCCGTCAACCTTGACCAGGTGAGGGCGAAGCTCGATTTTTACAGCATCGAGAACGGATGCCTGCCCATGGAAGACGGCATCCAGATCAAGACGGCATGGCTGAACCATCCGCAGGGCTGCATGGGATTCCGCCTGGAGACCAAAGAAGGTGTGCTGGTCTACGCCACCGACAATGAGCCCGGTGACCCAAGCTTCGACAAGGCCGTGCGCAAGCTGGCCGAAGGCGCCGACATCCTGATCTACGACGCGCAATATCTTCCCGAAGAGTACGCCGCCCGCCGCCGCGGCTGGGGACACAGCCACTGGCGCGAAGCCGTCAACATAGTGATGGAGAGCGGAGCCAAAGAACTGATCCTGTACCATCACGACCCGGATCACACTGACGCCATCGTCGACAAGGTCGTCCAGGACGCGCGCAACTACTATCCCAAAGTTCGCGCCGCCGCCGAGGGCATGGAGATCGTACTCTAGCAGCACCCCTGAAGAGGGTGCCCCGGTCGAAAGCCTGCGCTATGAATAAGATGTGAGGTCCGCGGCAAAGATTTCCACAGTGTTCCTGCAGGAACACTTTTGTTACAGATATGTACGTACAGTTATATAAGTATTGTGCGCTAAAGGTAACGGCGGAAGAGAGTTACGAGGTAGCGGGAAGGTTAACCCGGGCCACCCGCCCACCCGCCAATCCGGTGAAGCGGGGGTTGGTGAACTCGGCGGAGGAATGGCGCTGGAGCAGCTATCGTTTCTATCTCTTGGACGAAGCC
>JADGNP010000054.1 GCA_017883425.1 Candidatus Sulfotelmatobacter sp.
TCGTCGGGGATGTGCATCTTGCGGTAGAGGCCGCGCAGGGAGCCGTCGCTGTCGAAGATGGCCGCGGTGTTGTGGTAGACGCCGGCGGCCCGTTTCTCGAACAGCGATGCGATCAGGACGACGCCGTTCCCGCGTGCCGCCGCGGACAGCTTTTCAGTAGTCGGACCAGGAATGGGTTCGGCCAAGTCGAACAGTGAATGATCTTCGCGCTGGCAGAAATACTGTGTCTGAAAAAGTTCAGGCAGGCAGACGACCTGTGCGCCACGTCCGGCGGCATCTGCGGTGCGGCTGAGGGCCTTCTCGAGATTCTGTTCCGGCTCCGGGCCGCACGACATCTGCACCAGGGCCACGCGAAATTTTTCAGGGGGCACGCGCTCCGACCTCCGCGATCAATATAGCATCGGCAACGGTAGCCGGGCCGTCCGAACTAAGACGAAGCACTCTAACCACGATCACGGCGGGACAACCAGTTCCCCAAGCTTCTCGTTGCCGCGATCGAGTCAGAAGACGCAGCGACGGGGATGCAGCTCCCAAAGCGCTGTCTACGAGGTCCGATAGTAGCTCTGACAACGACTACAGAGGCGGCGAACAGTTCGCAGGTAAATTGGATTTATGTGCAAAGTTCTGCAGCACCCACGTGAATCGCATGCTCACGAACAAGAAAATATCTTTGCCATGACATGAGACGATCTGAAATCGATGTACAATCGTGGCCCCTTCTGAAAGATGAAGAAAGGGAATACTGAATTAGTCCTTCCCCAAAAACAGAAACGCAAGTTGCTGTTGCCCGAGAATCCGAGAAAACTTAAGGAGAACCTGTGATACGAAGACTAAGTACATTTGTGCTGACCGTCGTCGCGCTTGTGTCGGTCGTGAATGTCGTCGGCCAAGCACAACAGCCCCTAATGACACGCCACACACGAGATGAGGTTGCCAGTCGAGTAGCCCCTCTCGTCGGCCATTTGTCCGCAACACAGAACATGCGTATCGTGCTGGTTCTTCCGTTGCGCAACCAGCAAGAGTTGGACACCCTCTTGAGGGACCTCTACGATCCTTCCAGCGCAGCCTACCGCAAGTTCCTCACCGTCGAACAGTTCACCGAAAAGTTCGGTCCCGCGCGCGAGGATTATGAAACCGTGAAGAGCTTCGCGAGAGCGAACGGGCTCCAAGTACGAGCCGGCTCCCGGAATCGCATGATCCTGCAAGTAAGTGGTTCGGTGGCGAATGTTGAGAAAGCCCTGCATGTGAGTATGGGCCTGTATCAGCACCCCACCGAGAGCCGCACATTTTTCGCTCCCGACCGCGAGCCCACGCCGGACCTGTCGGTTCGCCTGTGGCATGTCGGAGGCTTGGACAATTATTCGATTCCGAAACCGATGTTCGAACGTCGGAATGGGAACGATGCTGATGTGATCGGTGAGGCCACTACTGGGTCCTGTCCTTCGAAGTCTTTCTGCGGCAGCGATATGAGGGCGGCTTACTACGGTGGAACCGCTCTTACCGGCGCCGGCCAGTCACTCGGTTTGCTGGAATATTTCGGCACCGATCTGGACGACGTCACTACTTATTACAGGAATGCTGGTCAAACGAACAATGTGCCGATTACTCTCCTGTCTACAGACGGAGTCAGCACGAGCTGTCTCGCTTCCGCTGGCTGTGATGACACCGAACAGACCCTCGATATCACGCAGGCTCTGGGCATGGCACCGGGCATGTCGAGTCTCGTTGTCTACGTCGGAGATGCGAACACGGTCGATGATGCCGCTATCTTCAACGCTATGGCTACGGCTAATCCGCTGAATGCGCAGTTGAGCTCTTCATGGTCGTGGAGACCAGCAGATCCTACCGTCGACGAGCCCTACTTCCAGGAGTTCGCCGCGCAGGGTCAGAACCTGTTCCAAGCGTCTGGCGACAGCGGCAAGTGGACCGCGGGCGCCTTCGTTTGGCCTGCGGATGACGGTCTTCTTGTTTCTGTCGGCGGCACATCGCTGAAAACAGCCAGTGCGGGAGGGCCTTGGGCTTCGGAGACAGCTTGGTCTAGCGGCGGAGGCGGCATTTCGACGAACGGGATTGCGATTCCCTCGTGGCAAGTGACCACTGCTGCGGGATGCTCCAAGTGTTCTCAAACCCTGCGCAACGGACCTGACGTTTCGGCCAATTCGGATTACAGCTTCTACGTTTGTGCCGACCAGACCAGCTGCACTGCCAACTCGTACGGCGGCACCAGCTTCGCGGCGCCTATGTGGGCCGGGTTCCTGGCCCTTGTCAATCAACAAGCCGTGGCGAATGGGCAACCGACGCTCGGCTTCATCAACCCGGCCGTGTATGACATTGGCTTGGGGGCGGACTATAACACCGATTTCCACGACACCACCAGTGGAAGCAACGGCTTTTCCGCAACGGTAGGCTTCGACTTGGCGACAGGTTGGGGCAGTCCGACGGGACAGGCTCTGATCGACGCACTTGCGGGTACTTCGACTGGCACGTTCACCGTCAGTGCGGCGCCCAAGGCAGTGAAGATCGCTCAGGGTGGCACCGGCCTGTCAAAGGTCACAACGACTGTTTCCGGCGGCTTCAACTCGGCGATCTCGTTGTCGGCGTCGGGCCAAGGAACGGGCGTGAAGGTGACGTTCAATCCCAGCACCATTGCGGCCCCGGGCTCTGGGCATGCGGGTATGCAAATTAGAGTGGCTCCGACCGCCACAACTGGACTTCGCAAGATCACCATCACTGCCACGGGTGGAGGCGTGACGCAAACGACTACTGTCAACATCGGCATTACGAAGTAGTGTTGTTTCGCTGCTGCCTCGGCAGTCAGCGACTTGAAGCCCGGACCTTTACGGTCCGGGCTTTTTTCATCTCAAGGAAGTTGAGTTACAAAGCAGTCGCCTCCTCCGGCTTAAGCCTGTCTCAGCCAATCATGAGGGGCTTTCCGCTGGGCGGCCAGAGAGCGCTCCAAGCGCGGATTGCCTGCGACCAGTTTTTCCAGGCGTTTGATCGCCTCCTGCGAAGGCACGGAACGGAGAAGGGCTTCGATCGCGGCCTCGGCATCGAGCGATTCCGTGCGGACCAGATCGAGCAGAAACTCCAGAGCTTCATCTTGCCGCGTGAGGGAGATCGCCGAAAGCAGCACAGAACGCCACCACGGATCGTCCGCTTTCCCAAAGGATTCCCGCAAGGCATGGAAGCCCTCGGGGGAATGCGTCCCGGCGATTGCCAAGGCTGCTTCTGCGGCTGAGTCATCGGCCGTGGCCAGGAAACGTCCCATCCACGGGATCGCACCCACGCCTTCGATCCGCAAGATCCCGCTGTAGCAGGCGCCGAGCACCTCCGGTTCGTCGGCGCCGACAACGGCTCTCAGGCGGAGCAGGAGCGAGGCGGAGGTCGAGCCGACCTGTTCGATCGCACGAACCGCCTCCGCCCGAACGGTCTTGTCCTTATCGCCCAAGAGTTCGAGAAGGTGGGCCAGCAAATCTGCTTCACTGAGACTGCGACACGGCACGAGCGCCAGGGCGCAGGTGGCGCGCAGAGTCCCCGCAGTGTCGGAGCGTCCTCCCCAGACGGGCTCCATCTGGATGTGCCGCATCCCGCGCAGAAAAGTGTCTGCCTCCTGGTGCGCGAGCGCGGCGAGCGCCCGGCTGATCGCGTTCTTGGCCCAGCATTGCGGATCGGTCTTCACCGGATTCTCGAAGAAGCGGTCGAACGTAATCAGGAGTTCCGGCACCAACTGCGCCATACTGAATTCGCGCACGAGATCAGCGGCTTTCGCCACGATGAAGTTATTGCGGTGCTCCAGAGCCTTGCGCAGCGGTTCGATGCGGTCTTCTGGCGGCCGCTGCCGAAGTGCCTCCAAATCGGCGATCTGATCTTCGAAGCTGCGCTTACCCGCCATGCCTGGCAGTTTAACTGAGGACTTGCCGGGCGTGCGCGATAGCGCGTGGCATCCAGTCCCGTGGTCCTGTAGAGTATCTTGTCGGGAAGAATTGCAATCAGCTTGGAGGCTCGCGTTGAAACACAGCAATCATGGCAATTCGAAGGATCCTTCGCGTCAGGGGCAGGGACACGCGCCGGGCGGTGAGGGCAAAGACCGTCATCTGCACAATCCCATCGAAGACCGCCTGATTCCGCTCGAACCACTCGATCTCGGCAAGGTGCATTCGATCGACGGCCTGGTGCGAGCGATGGCCAAGACGGCCTTCACGGGTCGCCAACTGGGTGAAGCCGCCGACGTGCTCGAAGCCATGGCGCTCGACGAAGATGCTTTCATCGTAATGACCCTGGCGGGCGCCATGACCGTGGCCAAGCAGGGACTGATCATCACCGAACTGATTGATCGCGGCATCGTGAACGCGATTGTTTCGACCGGCGCGCTCATGGCTCACGGACTGGTCGAGGCGACAGGCCGGGCCCACTTTCGCGCCAATCCTGAGGTCTCCGACGAGGAACTTTACGAGCAGGGCTACAACCGTGTCTACGACACGCTCGAACCCGAGCAGAACCTTGATGACGTCGAGGAAGTCATAGCCGCCGTCCTTGAGGCCTGGGACCACAACGAAGTCATGTGCTCGTACAAACTGAACCATGCCATTGGCGCGTATCTGGCAAAGAGCGATCAGGGGCAGCGGGGAATTCTGAAGTCCGCGTACGAACAGGGAGTGCCGGTGTTCGTGCCCGCGTTCAGCGACTCAGAACTGGGACTGGACACGGCGCTGAACAACCGGCTGCGAGAGTCCACCGGAAGATACAAGATCCGGTTCGATCCGTTCGAGGATCTGGAGCACTTTGCCGCGACTCTGCTGCGGCAGAAGAAGCTGGGGATTTTCACGATTGGCGGCGGCGTGCCACGCAACTGGTCGCAGCAGTTTGGCCCCTTCATCGAACTGCGGCACCGGCGACTGGGAGAGAACCTGCCCTTGAAGCGCTATCACTATGGCCTCAGGATTTGTCCGGAGCCAGTGTACTGGGGCGGCTTGTCTGGCAGTCCCTATAGCGAGGCGATCTCCTGGGGCAAGTTCGTGCCTCCATCAGAAGGCGGGAAGTTTGGCGAGGTCTTCGTGGACGCAACCGTCGGTCTGCCCATCATCGTGGCCGCCGTAATCGAGCGCCTGGACAAGGCCAAGACAGGCAGGGCGCGGAAGGGCGCCAAGACCGCTGCCAGGAAGTAGGGAGAATTCAACTAGCTCCATGACGACCCAATGAAGCCGCTGTGTGTGTCCTGCTGGCTTCGAACAGGGTGCTTGTTCTGAGCTGTGCCGTGATGGTCCTCGCCGCGCTGGCAGGGTTCCACGCTGTCCACACGGGGAATCGGAAAGCGCTGGCGTCTTGCGTCGTGCCCTGGCGATTGGACTCCTCATCCTCATCTTGGGAACACTAGCGAGGTCACTCTGGCGGTCGTTTCGCCGACGCGAGCGATTAGGCGTTGGTCTCGCGGCCAGCGGAATCCTGAGCGACAAATTCCTGGGTGGAATCGTCCTCCTGGAGGTCACGATTGCCCGTCCGCAGCCGGCGATAAAGCGGCGCAAGGATACTGTTTTCAAGGACTTCCGACTCTGCCTGGAACCAGTCCTGTAGAGCTTGGCCTTCCTCTTGGCCGCGGGTCTCGTAGAGCTGCTTGGCCCGGGACCGCACCTTCCGCTCCACCAACTGCACCATCAGGGCTTGTTGTTTCTTTCTGCGTGTTTCGATGTCCACTGCTACTCCTCGATCTGTGTCTTTTCTACCACTTCTATAATAGCGGATGGGTGTTAACGGAGTATTACATTCGGCACAGAAATGAGTTACCAAAGTGTTACTCCCCTTGAAGACCAGTTCCGCCTGCGTCAGTCTGCTAAGCGTCATTAGTTTCAAATACTTAGATGTGCGAACGAGGGGCGTCGATGCAAAAAAAAAGCTACGGCTCCCCGCGCGGATCTCGTCACCAGTGGAAAGCTGAAGCGCGGCCTGGGCAAGAGCGAAAGAGCCCCAGCCAAGAGAGAAACAGAGTCCGCGCAATTGTCCGGCCGACACACTTCGTCATGGGGATAACCCTTGTTACACGAAGGCTGGACGGAAGGCCGCTGTCGCGGTGAGCGGACTGGGGTGCTCCCGGTGAAACGAGCTATACGCGACCCGCGCTCAGTCGAAGATCAATACCGCCGAGGCGATCACCGTGGTCCAGAGGGCACGCTTGTCGCCCACGGCGGACTGCGTCACGTTCGCCGTGCGCACGATCTTGTTGGACAGGCGGTAGATCTGCTTCTTTTCATCCCAGGACCGGTCAGGATCGAATTCCACGTTGAGGGTGGTGGCGAGCATTTCGGCGGCGAGTTCCTCGGCGTATTCCCCGGCGGCGTCTTCGGTCTCGCCAAAGGAGTGGTGCTCACTGAGATAACCGTAGGTGCTGCGGTCGGCGGGAATGGCCACGCCGATCGACGAAGCCAACAGCCGGTGGGGCTCGCGCGTGGAGTTCTCCGCGACCACGGCAAAGACGACTTCTCCGGGATGGAGGTACTTCACTCCTTCCTTGCGCGCCAGCAGCTTGCAATTCGGCGGAAAGATCGAGGAGACCCGCACCAGGTTCTGGGCAGCAATACCGGCGTCGCGCAACGCCAATTCGAACGAAGTTAACCGCTCGCGGTGTTTCCCCACTCCCTTGGTAAAGAAAATCCGCTTCGGAACCATGTCTTTGCCCAATTCCGTGATCCTCCGAAAAGTAAATTCACTGTCAAGAATGCACAATCTAACACAATGCTTTGTAAAGGAAATATGAATTTCGGCGGGAAAACAAAAAAATGCGGGCGCGCTTGGATGCGCGTCCCGCGGGGAGTCGAGGATGGTGAACCGATCCGCTTCAGGGAGCGGCGGTAACGCCCGTCACGGTGATGGCGTTGTCTTTTTCGGTTCCTGTAACCGTCACCTTGGCGCCGGCCTGTTGGTCGAGCGTGGCCAGAGCTGCCTTGTCGCTGGTTTCGAGGGTGTAGACCTTGTCGCCCATTACGAGAGCGTACTTCGATCCCTTGGCGACGCAGGCGCGGGTGCAGGCGGCGGCGTCGCCCGGCATGGCATGCTTGGCGCCGCACATGCTGTCACTTACGGTTCCGGTGAAGGTTTTGGCCTTGGCCGCGAATGCGGAGGAAGCGGTCAGGCCTGCAATTACGATCAGGTTCAACAGAAAAAATCCCATCTTCCGAGTTGGAGCATTCATCACAGATTCTCCTTGTGGGCTGGTGCCGTCGCGATGCTGGCGCCACACCCTCTGCAAGGTAGAGATGATCGATGGCCAAAGAAGTTACAAATTTCGCACCCTCCGGGAGGAATAAATGCGGGGAAGCGCTGGCGCGCGTCCCCGCCTTATGCCCGGATTGTGTTCGGGGGAGGGCCCGGGCAAACCTTTTACGCCAAATTCATTCGCCGCTAACGCGACGAAACCCGCGGGCTTGTGCCCGCAAAAGCACATTACTTGGCAGCGACTGCCGTGCTCACATCAATGGCCGTGCCGTCCACCGTGCCGGTGACCGTCGCTTTCTGGCCCGCCTGCTGATCGAGCAGCGCCAGCACCGCCTTGTCGCTGGTATTCAGAACATAAATCTTGTCGCCCACGACCAGCGCGTATTTCGAGCCGTGCGAGACGCAGGTGCGCGTACACTCGGCGGGTGTGCCTTCCATGTGCTTTGTGCCGCACATGGCGTCGCTCACTTCGCCGGTGACCGTCTGTTTGCCGGCTGCCAGCGCCGGACTGGACATGAACAAAGCGGCGAACAACACGAATGCCGCAATCAAGATCGAACGCTGCCAACTACCCTTCATCCCAGCTCTCCTTGAAACCGATGCAGCCCGCGGTGGTGAACCCGCGAAGACTTGCGGGCCAGTGTATTCAAGTCGCCCTGATTTCACAAATGCTTCTGCGGCCCGGAACAAAGTTCTGAGAGACAAAGGAAGAGTACCGGGATAGAGGCACCTCGGCGAACCTTCCCTGAAACTGTTCCAAAAACCGAACAAGCCCTCCGACCGGGACCACCGCTCCTGCACCGGCGCCCTATTTCGGCGCCTTCACCGAGTAGATCAGATCGACGTCGACCGTCTTGTCGCGGACGTTGGCGGTCACATGCGACGCGACCTCCCAGTCCAAGGCAGGCGGGAGCAGTTTCTGGGCCGCAGCCAGATACTCACTGAGGTAGGTCGAGTCGTACACGTCCCCGGGACGGATCTTCCACGCGTTGCGGAGTTTCGCCATCAGGCTGTTATCGAGGCCGCGGAATTCGAGTTCCCCCATGTGGTAGACGTAGCCTTCCTTCACGTCAAGGCGAATCTCGACGGTGCCCGCTCCGTCGTCGAACGCAGCGTCAGGCTTGATGCTGGTGGTGATGAATCCGCGGGAGCCGTAGAGCTCTTGCACGTCCTTCAGGTTATCGGCGAGGCGGACCGTATTGGCCGGCTGCCCGGGCTCGGCGCGGACCATTTTCTGCAGCGTCTCGGTAGGGAATTCGCGATTGCCCGACCACACCAGGCTTTTCAGCTTGTACTGCTGGCCAGGCGTGACCGCAAATGTGACATCGACGACGGTCTGATTGCGTGGCCCGTCATCGGTTTCGGCAGCGGGTTGCTTCACGATTATCGGCTGCGGCTCGCCGAACTCCGCCTTCAGATATCCTCGCGCGTAATAGACCGGGAGAAGCTGGCGCTGGACGAGCAGATTGAGGCGGCTGCGAGAGTATTCGTGGTCGGGAAGCCTCTCGGCGGCCGCCTCGAGCGCGGGCACCTCGGCAGCGGCTGCGCCCGTGAACTCGATGTTGCGCACCCGGATGAGGACATCGGTCACATGGTAGTTGATCGACTCCACCGGGCCGTCCTCTTTGCCCGCGCGCCGATACTCGACGTGTCCCGGGATTGAGTTTTCGACCAGCATGGCCTGCAGCACATCAGAAACCTCGTCGGCCATGCGGCCGAACAGCGGCAGTTCTCCATCGAACAGCGGGGCGTGTTCCTTGATGCGCTTTCGAAGTTCTATGTCGGAGAACCAGACGAAGTCCTCAAAGCGGGCCGGGACAAACTTACCGGCGTCGGTCACGTGCAGCTCGAGCTTGGTTCCCGCGGAGGAGTAAGAGTAGGTGTAAGCGATGTCGGTGAAAACTCCGGTGTCGCCCAGACGGCGGGCGGCTTTCTTGAAGTCGTCGTCGTTGACGGCCACGCCCATTTGCAAGCCGGTTGCCGCCGCGATCGCCTCCTCGGGGAACCGCTTGCTCCCGATGACTTTGATGGCGATCAGCTGCCGTGCTGATGCGGGCATTTGCGCAAGCGGCTTTTGGGAGGTCGAGCCTTGCCCCATGCCCGGCAGGCAGAGGCCGGCAACAAGGATGAGTGGCAGGAGCAGGAGTCTGTGGATCGCCGTCGTCATCGACTTGGGATGTACGCCAATTCTTCCGTGGATTTGTGCTTCACCGCAATATCAATGAAGGCGAGCGCGGCCCGGCTGAGCGCCTTGTCTTTGCGGAAAACCAGCGCCAGATCGCGGCGGACTTGGGCGTCGGCGATGGGAACCGCCGCCAGAACCTTGGCGCGAACGTCTTCCTCGACGTTGGAGCGCGCAATGAAGCCGATGCCCACGTCCGCGGCCACAAAGCGCTTCAGCAGTTCGCTGGAGTCGAGTTCCATGGTGAAGTTCGGCTTCAGCCGGCGCTCGTGGAAGAGTTGCTCGATAGCATCCCGCGTGTGCCCCGCCTTGGGGACGACCAGCGGGAACTTGGCCACATCGGCAATCGTCGCCGCCTTCATCTTTCCCAGAGGATGCTGCGGCGGCGCGATAAGAATCAGCTCATCCCGGTGGATCAGCACCACTGTCAGGCGCGGGTCCGTCACGGGCAGGGAAATGACGCCGAAGTCGACCGAGTTGTCGATGATCGATTCCAGAATCTTGCCGTAGTCGGCGCGCTTGATGTTCACCGAGACATCGGGATACTGCTTCTTGAAGTCGGCGAAAACATAGGGCAGGATGTGCAGGCAGGTGCCCTCGTTCGCGCCCACAATGATTTCGCCCCGCGGCACCCGCTCCATCTCGGCAATGGCCACCAGCATCGCCTTGCGGGCGTCAAGCGTTTCCTCGACGTACTTCTGAAAGGCCTTGCCAGCAGCCGTGAGCGATACCTT
The DNA here is from genome assembly GCA_017883425.1 of Candidatus Sulfotelmatobacter sp. Lineage (GTDB taxonomy): Bacteria > Acidobacteriota > Terriglobia > Terriglobales > Acidobacteriaceae > Sulfotelmatobacter. Next base: position 10,123 of record JADGNP010000054.1, read on the forward strand.
GCCGCCGGAGCGGTCAAACAGTTTGGCCCCGACCTCTTCCTCCAGCCCGCGAATCTGCGACGAAATGGCCGGCTGCGTGCGAAAACGCTTCTCCGCCGCCCGCGAGAATGAAGCGTGCCGCGCCACTTCGAGAAAGGTTTCGAGCTGATCAAAGTCCATGAGAGCAGTTGCCAGTTGTCAGTGGTCAGTTGCCAGTTAAAAAGCACTCAGCATTCAGCCGCAAGCCGCGGTCTTGTGCCCCGTCTCCACTCAACATCTGACTCCTGACCGCTGACTACTGACTACTCGAGTATAAAGTCGCGTTATCGCCCCTATAAGAACAATCGAATTGCCAGCGCCCGCGACTGGCTTTAGACTCTCCCGGTTCTGCACAACGCGACCGATTGTAGCAGCCTGCCCGCCTTGCAGGACTCTCCGCAACCGTTCGCCCGATCTCTAGAGGGAATCGTTTCCCGGCAAGGAGTTCTCATGGCGGATGCCAAGACCGTTCTCGAGTTCGCCAAGAAGCACGACGCGAAGATTCTCGACCTGCGCTTCACCGATATTCCCGGGCTGTGGCACCACGTTTCCTATCCCATCGAACAGCTGACGGAATCTTCTTTTGAAGACGGATTCGGCATCGACGGCTCGTCGATCCGGGGCTGGGCGGGCATCCACGAGAGCGACATGCTGCTCAAGCCCGACGCGAACTTTCATTTGCTCGATCCCTTCACCGAAGTTCCGACGCTGGTGCTGGTGTGCGATGTGGTCGATCCCGTGACCAAGCAGCAGTACGACCGCGATCCCCGCTCCATCGCCAGGAAAGCGGAGTTGTACCTGACCGCGACCGGCATTGCCGACACGGCGTACTTCGGGGCCGAGGCCGAATTCTTCATCTTCGACAACGTGCGCTTCGATCAACGTGAACAGTACGGCTTTTACTACATCGACGCCGAAGAGGGCCGCTGGAACTCGGGCAGGGAAGAGAACAATCTGGGATACCGTCCGCGCTACAAGGAAGGCTACTTTTCCGTGCCGCCCACCGACCATTATCAGGACCTGCGCTCTGAGATGGTGCTGATCATGCAGAGCTGCGGCATGGACGTGGAATGCCACCATCACGAGGTAGCCACCGCCGGCCAGGCCGAAATTGATCTAAAGTTCGACTCGCTGGTGCGTTCCGCCGACAAGATGTTGCTCTACAAGTACATCGTGAAAAACGTGGCCAACCGCCAAGGCAAAACGGTCACGTTCATGCCCAAGCCGATTTTTGGCGATAACGGCAACGGCATGCACACCCACCAGTCGCTGTGGAAGGCCGGCGATCCGCTGTTTGCGGGCGACGGATACGCCGGGATCTCGCAGCTTGCGCTCTGGTATGTCGGCGGCCTGATCAAGCACGGCCCCGCGCTCTCGGCGATCATCGCTCCCACGACCAATTCCTACAAGCGACTCGTGCCCGGATTTGAAGCTCCGGTAAATCTGGCTTACTCGCGGCGCAATCGCTCGGCGGCCTGCCGCATTCCGATGTATTCGCTCGCTCCCAAGGCCAAGCGGGTGGAGTTCCGCCCTCCGGACCCGAGTTGCAATCCCTACATGGCCTTTGCCGCCATGTTGATGGCGGGCCTCGACGGCATCGAGAACAAGATGGATCCCGGCCCGCCGCTCGACAAAGACATCTACGAACTCGACCCCGAGGAGTTGTCGAACATCCCATCCATGCCCGGCTCGCTCGAAGACGCGCTCGACGCGTTGCAGCGCGACCACGCCTTCCTGCTGAAGGGCGACGTGTTTACCGAGGAACTGCTGCGGACCTATGTAGATTACAAGCGCTCCAAGGAAGTGGACGCCATCCGCCAGCGCCCGCATCCGTATGAGTTTGCGCTGTACTACGACATTTGAGACGGGTCGCTGGTCCTGGTTTAATTCTTAGGTCATCGGCCAAGGCTGGGCGTTGGTCGGCAACTGTGCCGTTCCAGCTAACGTGACCTCATTTCGGACGTCGGAGACATATGGCTCAAAGGCTCTGTTTGGCAATTGCCATTATTGCATTCCTCCATTGGACTCCTACCCACGCTCGATCAGGCGATCAGGGAAACGGTGCCGCCGCAAATTCAACCGCAAGCGCAAAACCGGTTTGGGAGGGCATCGTGGTAGCGAATGCCGATGTCAGCAGCAAGTGGTATCAGGAGAAGCTAGGCTTCAGAGTCAAGAAGAAGATGGATCTTCCGCAGCATAAGCTTCGGATTGTGTTTCTGGATCTGAATGACTTCACGCTGGAGCTGATCGAATTCCAGGATTCATTGTCGGTCGCAACCCTGCAGAAAAGAGTGCCCGAGCTCAGAGATCGAGATCATCTTCAAGGCTTCGTGAAGCTGGGTTTTCAGATTAGAGACGTTGACGTCCTCGCGGCTGAACTGAAGCGAAGCGGAGTAAAACTGCGCATGGAACCCACGGACGACCGCGAATTCCATGACCGCTTTTTTCTAGTCGAGGATCCCGACGGCAACCTGCTGCAGTTCTTCCAAAAGGTGAACTAATCCTTAGCGAGCCGTTATGGCTTCAGTTGTTTTTCGATCGCTGCGGTCACTTCCTTCGAATCCGGCGTGACCGCTGGTTCGAAGCGCTGGATCACCTTGCCGTCGCGATCCACCAGGAACTTGGTGAAATTCCACTTGATGTCGCCGGCGATGCCAGCCCCCGTCTCCTTTGTGAGATAGCCATACAGCGGTGCCTGGTCGGATCCCTTCACGGAAATCTTCGAATACATCGGGAAGGTCACGCTGTACTTGCGCGTGCAGAACGTCTTGATCTCCTCGTTGGTGCCCGGTTCCTGCGCGCCAAAATTGTTGGCTGGGAATCCGAGGATCACGAATCCTTGGTCCTTGTACTTTTCGTAGATGGCCTCGAGCGCGCTGTATTGCGGAGTGTAGCCGCACTGGCTGGCCACGTTCACCAGCAGGACGACCTTGCCCTTGTAGTCAGCCAGCGGCGCCGGCTTGCCGTCGATGGAGTTGAGCGTGAAGCTGTAGACGCCCGAGCCTGCAAACAGCGATGTAGCCATCATCAGCAATACTCCGATAAGTAGATAGATCCCGAGTCTACCTAGTTTTGTGGATTGGGTTAAAAGAAACGGTCTCATTCTTCACTCCTTGGCTGATCTGTAGGGACGAGACTGAAGATACGGGTAACAGGGCGCCAACGCAACAGAGGGAATGTAAATTCTGTGTCTTGCGGGCTGGTCGTCCCCGGATTAGACGGAGGTTCGGACGGAGCTCTCTTTGACCATCCGTTCCAGGAGGCGCATACGCTTGCCGGGCAGCGCGGCGTCGCTCATTTGCGGCCGGGCAACTTCACAGCTGCTGACGGAGAGAAACGCGTCTCCCATCGAGTCCAGAGCGGAGGCAGAGCGCCCCAGCACCATCAATAGATATTTCTGCGCGATGGGCCGGTCGGTCGGATGAATCAGGGCCCACCAGCGCCGAACCGACTCCTGCACCTCAGATTCGCTCTTTTCCCCGACCACGAGGGAATCAATCAGCCGGTAGACCTTGCTCTTGATCGCCTGGTACGAGACGGAAATCTCTTGCGGCATAGGGGTCCTGGTCCTTGCTGTACCCCATCTTTGTGCAATCCGCTCACCAAACCGCAGACCCCTGTTTTGGCGTGGTTTAAGGCCATTCGCACTAATGCGAACGTACTATGAATGGAATAAAGCGAGTATGAGATATGAATTCTGGAAGGAGCCCCCGGCGATGACCGGGTGCCCAGGCTCGCCAGACCCCCAGCCTAATGAACCGTGAGCAAACAAGGATCAAGAGTCGGGAAATTCCGCGAACAAAATCCCCACCCTCCGCCCCTTCTCCGAATCTTCGCCAGTACCGGACCAGGAACCATGCGCAGGTTACAATGTTGCGCTCTACTCAACCGGACTTTCGTTGACTCCTGACCTCCGAGCGCAGGATGCAGGCAGATCTGGAATCCGGCATCTCCTTATCAGAACGTGAACTCATCTCGGAGGCAAAATGAAAAGGTGGGCCTGGCTCTTGGCGGTTCTTGTACTGATCTCGTTCGCGGGGGCGCAGGTGTCCTCGTCCCTGAATTCCCAAGGTAGCTCTTCGCAAACCAGTAGTTCGCAGGGCAGTTGGCACGAGACGGAATCCGGGGACCGGATGTTCTTCCCGCACGACATGTTCTGGGGCTGGGCGCAGTTCGACCTGGCGCCTCCGCACAACGAGATTGATCCCAATCTCTGTGCCGGCAATGCGGGCCAGTACGGCGGAGTCAATGCGCCCTGCAGTTTGTTCGCGCGCTACATGCTCTCGGGAATTCTGGAAGTTCGTCCCTTTGGCCGGGGTCCGCTGCGCCGCTTCATGGTGTACGGAGCGCCCACATTTCTGTTTGGTAAGACTATCCCCAAGACGCTCTACACCTGGTCGCCCGATGCCATCGGGATTGAGCACTCCTGGGGAGTCGGGATCTACCTCAATAAGGGATTCGAGTTTCGCGTGACGCAGCACTTCCTGTTCGACCGTCTGGGCGCGCGCGACACAAACCTCGGCGTTGCCGATCTGGGCAACAACGGTCCGTGGGGCCGGTTCATGACGGTAGGTGTGCGGAAGACGTTCGGCACCCGCCGCTGGTAGCCAGCGCGTGAACGGTTTACTGAATACCCGCGTTTGGGTGGCGCTTTTCGTGGCGCTTTTGGTCGTGCTCTTGGGTGGCGCAGCGCTTCCAGCGTTGCGATAAAGCGCTTCTTTTCAGGGAGGGTTTCAACCCCTGAGGTGCCTAAGTCTGTCCGCAAACTGCGAAGCCGATCTTACGCCGCAACTGGCATGGCCGGCCGCATCAGGCGCCGGACCAGCCAGACGACGAACGCCACCAAAGCGCCCAGGAACACGAGCGGAAGCCCAAAGACCAGAAGAACCCAGCCCGTGCCGCTGAAATTGGTGACGTCGCCACTGACCGTGGCCGTGGCATCGCGGTGAATCTGGCCGCCGAACACGGTGACATCGCCCTGGACCTTCACTTCCTTGTCGAGGCGCACATAGCCGCCAAACGTAGTGGCGTCGCCGCCGATCTGACCCTGATCCTCAACGACAATGTTTCCCCCGAAGGTGGTCACGTCGCTGGTGACATGTCCGCGCACGCGGACGCTGCAGCCAAAACACGTCACTGCGGTCGCCTCTTCCCCTGGGCCGATGCTGATATTGTGGCCAAACTGAGTACGGTCGTGAGAACTGTCGGCGAATGCGGCGCCAGAAAGGGCGCCGGCGAATAGGAACCACGCAAACAGCCGTAGCACAAGGCGAACGTGAGCGCTCATAGATCCCCCCTGAAGCTGGTGCCAGACCTCGCAAGCAGTACGGGAATTATGGCACAGAGAGGCAAGAATAATCTGCTGTTTATACGCCAGTTCTTTATAATTGTCAGTTTCCTGAAATCGCGGCGCGAGATTTTCATAGCGGAGGTTGTGCATGGCCGGCTCTTATAACGGTGTACCTGTTCCTGCGGACGGAAAGAAGATCGGTTATGCAGATGGCAGGTACAGCGTTCCCGATAACCCGATCATTCCTTTCATTGAGGGCGATGGCACAGGCCGCGACATCTGGAAGGCTTCGCTGCGCGTGTTCAATGCCGCAGTCGAGAAGGCGTACAAAGGCAAGCGCCGCGTCGTCTGGTACGAGGTGTTCGCCGGAGAGAAAGCCAAGGCCAAGTTCGACAACTGGCTGCCCGATGACTCAGTCGACGCGGTCCGCGAGTTTCGCGTTGCCATCAAGGGCCCCTTGACCACGCCGGTGGGCGGCGGTATCCGTTCGCTCAACGTCGCTCTGCGGCAACTGCTCGACCTCTATTGCTGCGTCCGCCCGGTCAAGTATTACAAGGGCGTGCCCTCACCCGTGAAGCATCCCGAGCGCATGGATGTGGTCATCTACCGCGAAAATACCGAGGACGTCTACGCCGGCGTCGAGTGGGAGCAGGGAACGCCGGACTGCGTGCGCCTGATCGAATTTCTGAACAAAGACATGCTCAAAGGCGGCAAGAAGCAGATCCGCCTCGATTCCGGCATCGGCATCAAGCCGATGTCCGTGACCGGAACCAAGCGCCTGGTGCGCATGGCGATCCAGCACGCTCTCGAGTCCGGCCGCAAATCGGTCACGCTGGTGCACAAGGGCAACATCCAGAAGTTTACCGAAGGCGCCTTCCGTAAGTGGGGATACGAACTTGCCTGCGACGAATTCCGCGACCAGGTCGTGACCGAGCGCGAGAGCTGGATTGTGGGCAACAAAGACAAGAATCAGAACCTGACGGTCGCGCAGAATGCGGAAATGATTGAGCCCGGCATGGAGTTCGCTCCCCCGGAGTTCCGCCAGGCGGTCGAAAAGGAAGTGAAGGAAGTTCTCGACGCGATCTATGCGACCCACGGCAACGGCGCGTGGAAGAAGAAAGTCATGATCAACGACCGCATCGCCGACTCCATCTTCCAGCAGGTAGTCACGCGCGCCGACGAATATTCGGTTCTGGCCACCCCCAACCTGAACGGCGACTATATCTCTGACGCCTGCGCGGCGCAGGTGGGCGGCCTGGGAATCGCTCCCGGCGCCAACATCGGCGATGGCTATGCCATCTTCGAAGCGACCCACGGCACCGCGCCGAAGTATGCCGATAAAGACGTCATCAATCCCGGCTCGGTGATTCTCTCGGGCGTCATGATGTTCCGCCACCTCGGCTGGAACGAAGCCGCGGACCTGATCGAACAAAGCCTGGAGCGCACCATTGAGCAGAAAAAAGTCACCTACGACTTCGAGCGCCTGATGTCCGGCGCCACCAAAGTCAAAACCAGCGAGTTCGCGGGGCATATCATCGAGAACATGGGCGCGGGCGTGCTGGCCGGGGCAAGATAGAACCTTGAACCACAGAGGACACGGAAGCACACGAAAGACATTCAAGGTTTGTGCCGTCCTCTGTGACTCTGTGTCCTCTGTGGTTAAGCTTTAATTCTTTTTTTGACGAGGAAATCATGCGAAAGAAAGTAACGATTGTAGGCTCAGGCAACGTAGGCGCGACGACGGCACATTGGATTGCCTCAAAAGAACTGGCCGACGTAGTACTCATCGACATCATCGAAGGCGGCCCGCAGGGCAAGGGGCTGGACCTCCTCGAGGCCATGCCCATCGAGAAGCGCGACTCCTATATAAGCG
>JADGNP010000055.1 GCA_017883425.1 Candidatus Sulfotelmatobacter sp.
TGATCAAGCTTGGAGAAAAGTGTCCGCGAGCACGGTGTCCCAGTCTGCTTCGGGCACGGCGTCCATCAGTCCGGGCATCAGCACCCCACCATCTGCCAGGCTGGGAGGAGTGTTGGGCGCTCGGAGTTGCAGTTGGAATCGTTCCAGTTCCCGAGACAACCAACTGTGAACTTCCGGTCCCCGCAGAAGGTGACGCAATGTGGCCGGAACGTTTGCATCCAGCCGCGGGCGAATCTTGAGATACCACTCTTCCTGCGGGCCTCCGACGCCGACCACTGTTCCTTCGATGGGCGCACGCACTTCAATCTGTTTTCCGTTCTTCTTCATGCGCCATGCGGTCTGGTTGATTTCGATTTCACTGCCTGCCTCGGGCATCTCGATGGAGTCGGGAGGGCCGATCAGATGTTCGGCTAATTCATCGAGGCCGATGGTGACTGTGCCATCTTCGGCTGGCTTCACCCAGGTGTGTCCACGATGATAGAAGCGGTCGTCCGAGTAGTTGAGTCCCATGTCGGGTGCTAATCCTGTCGCGGGCAGCACCGCAAACTGCGAGTATTTCCCGCAATGACGACAATCAAAGGCGTTGTCGCATGTTCTGGAAATCACCCTGCCGGCAAGTTCGTGGCGGCAGCGTCGACCGGATTCAGGCAGCTCCGCAAAGTCCGACTTCCAGCACAACTCAATCGCTCGATGGTTGCGAAGGTCGCGGGCCGTACGCCACGCCGCCGAGACGACCGTCGCTAGGATCGTCAAAACGACGGCGAAAAACAGAAACAGGAAAACGACGTGACCGACGGTCCAATGGAATCCATCAATCCCCGGAAACATTGGTGTTCTCTCCTTTTGGCGCGGCGAACAGGTGCAGATAGCGATACGACAGGGAGTAGACGATTACTCCGTAGGCGATCACACCGGCGAAGCTGGCGACCTCTTGCCAACTCGGCGTGTACTGCAGGAACTCGTCGAATGCCAGCGTTGGCACCGCCAGAGTCTGCACGGTGAGAACGAAGCGGTTCAACAGCACTCCTGCACACGCCAGTGCGGCAGCACTCAGCAGCCATCCGCGCCGCATTGCGGTCCTGCGGTACGTCAGCAGAAACGCCGGGAGCAGCCCGAACAGCACAATCTCGGCAAACAGGATCGGCGTCCCAAATGGCTTGTGGATGTAGTACTGCCACGCAGCAAAGCCCACCGACGGCGAAGTGACGTTCAACCAGACCAGCGTGTCGATGGACTTAGCGGCAACATAGATGGCAAGCAAGACCCCGGAAATAAATCCCAAACGGCGGAACAGTTCCGGTGGCACCAGCCGCCGACCGGTCACCTTCTCGACCGTGGCCGTGACCAGCATCAGAAAGCTTGGCCCCGAGGCAATCGCGGACAAAATGAACAGGAAGAATGTAGAAGGCCAGATGAAGAAGCCTTCACGAAACGCGAACGGACGGCCGCGCAACACGCCGTAAAGCCCGCCCAGCGACCCCTGGTGAAAGAACGAGAGCAAGGTACCTACGCCTGCGAGCACGGGCACCAACTTGTGGAGTTGATGTTCAAAGACCAGAAACGACGGCAGCTTGCGCAACTGGCGGTTGCGCAGCAGGATCGGAATGTATTCCAGGCAGAGCACCAGCAAATAACAGGAAATGCAGAACGTGACTTCCGTGAGCATCGAGTGCGTATTCGGATGCCAGAAGGTGAACCACGCCCGCAGGGGTTGGCCCACATCGATCATCAATATGGCGACCGCGCCGCTATAACAGATGAAACCGACAACTACCGCGGTGTTCAGGATCGGCCTTAGCTCAGCACGCTTCAGAATGTAGACCAGGAATCCGGTGAAGAACGCTCCCGCGCCCAAGGCGATGATCCCGAGATCGAGAAAGATCCAGAGGCCGAACGCGAATCGATTGTCCATGTTCGTCTGGTTCAGCCCGTAGTACAGGCACAAACCAGCCGCATAGACTCCCACGGCGAGCACCACGCCCCAGGGAGCCAGCCACAGCAGGAACCGCGAGAGCGAAGTTCGCTCTTCGCCCCGGGCGATCCACCGGCTATCGGTAAGAACGGCGCTAGCCATGTTGGACCTCCGAACTGATCTCCGGACCACGCCCGGAATTCGACTCCGCCAGCGCTCTCACCCATGCCTCCTTCGACTTGTAATAAACCTTCGGCTCCGTGCCTATGCGCGCCAGCAGGCGGAATGCGTCAGGAGAGCGCGCCTCTTGCGACGCGGGATCGTTCTTGTCGGCCAGGTTGCCAAACCGGATTGCTCCGGTCGAGCAAGCTTCCACGCAAGCCGGTACATAGTCGGCCAGATCGATTTCCCGCTTGCCCGCGGCCGCGGCTTTCTCCTTCGCCGAATGCAGCCGCGCATGGCACAGATTGCACTTCTCCACCACACCGCGCATCCGCACCGCAACTCCCGGATTCAGGCTTTTCTCCATTCCCGCGGGCCACGACGGATCCCACCAGTTGAAGTAGCGCGCGTGGTAGGGGCACGCCGTCATGCAATAGCGGCAACCGAGGCAGCGCTGTGGCATCTGCATGACGATTCCAGTCGCCTTATCCACTTCGACAGCTTGTTGCGGGCATACCTTCACGCAGGGCGTCTCGTGCTCGCAGTGCATGCACATAATCGGGATGAATGCCTCGCGCCGCGCGACTCCATCCATTCCATTCGAAACCTTGCGCACCAGCATCGGGGTGAGGCCGGTTCTAGCAGTTGCCTGCGGAAGGGGCGGCACGTTGTTCTCAGCCGCACATGCCATCATGCATGAGCCGCAACCGGTGCAGCGGTCCACATCGATCACCATGCCGTAACGGGCGCTCATGCGTTCCTCCTCTTGGGAGGTTCCCGCAAGCTCGATTCCTGGTAGAGCTTCGAGGCCAATGGGGGCAGGACCGGCGCTGGCCACGTGGTCGACCAACTCTCAAAATGCGCAGAAGCGACGGTTACTGGCCATTCCTTCAATTCGCAGCGGAGACTCTCGGGATGCCGTGGCTCTCCGACCCAGACGGCTCCTTTCCAGAGTTGCTCTTCGAGTTTCTGAACCGAGGCAACCTTCGCGACTGGTGTCGTTTCCTGTCCGAGCAAAGTTCCTGCACGCCGGCGGAAAAGATCTTCGCAACGGGCGTGAATGATTTTTTCCGGGGTGTTCAAAGTAGAATCGATTCCGCTGAGGAATTGCGCGGCACTGTGCACTACGTGCGAGGCCTTGACCAGGCTGGGGGCCACCGTATAGGTCTCAACCGCCGATGTCGGCGCCGTGGGAACATCGGTCAACTCTTCTAGAAAGCCCGGCGCGGGAAGCAACCAATCCGCTCGGTTCGATCCCCCGTCCCAGGCTGCAAAGCGGAAGACCTCGGCGTCTGTCTGCGGTGCAAAATTCCAAGGCACACTGGAATCGATCAGCACCACGCGTGCGGAGGGGAGGACGGCATCGGCGCTAACATACGGCTCGGTACGCTTCGACCTTCTCACGATGCCGCCGCGTGCTCCAGCAGCGCCCAGCACGACATTCAACGCTGCGATCGCCGGATTCTCATCGGCCGCGATCGCCACAGCGGGAGTCCGTGCCACAATCGTCCGTGCCAGATCACGAATCGCATCTGTGGTGAGCCCGGTCTGAGCAGCAGCTTCAGCGAGTGTGACGGTCGGCATTGGGCCGCGTGCCGATACAAGGTGCTCTTCGAGAAGTACGCGTGCCACGCCTCCGGCCAAAGCGGCCTCGGCGCCAGCAGCAATAGGAAACCACTGCCACGCCCGCGCGGCGGTGCGAGAGAGTTGTGCTTCCACTTGAATCACTCGCAGTTGCGGGTTTGCCATGCCCGCAGCGCGCTCGGCCCACAATCGAGTGAAGCGGCCGGGGGTGCCCCACCCATCCAGCAATGGCGCACCAAAGCTCACTATCGTCTGTGCGTTCTCAAGATCGTAACCCAGCGCGGTCACCGGTACGCCGCTCCATGTCTCATAGGGCGCGAGAGCCCGAGTCTCTGCGCCGAGCACCACGCGATAACTGCCTCCGCGTTTTTGCGTGAACGCCTCGAGCACCGACGAAGCCGCACGGCTAGGGTAGCCATCGATGACCACAACTGGGCCTTCGCTGCACGCTTTGGCAAAGGCCGCCTTGGCTTCGCTCCAAGAGGACGTGCCGTTCCGGTGAAGAACCGTCCGCAACCGTCGCGGATGCCAGTTCAGTTGATGCGCTCCGAAACCGAGCGGGCACAACGCCCCGCGGCTAATGGGATGACTACTCACCCCAGCAACTCCCACGGGCCATCCTGCAGCCATCTTTACTCTCATCCCGCATCCGTTCGGGCACAGGTTGCAGGACGACTGCTTCACGTCGACCGGGCCGCGCGCGGGCTGTGGAATCCATGGCCAGTTCTGACTCCAGATGGAAGTGTCATCCAGCAATTTCCAGGGCACCGGCGTCACCAGCAGACCCGCCGCGGCTCCCGCACTCCATGTCAGCAGATCCCGTCGTGTGACCTTCATGCTTCTCCCTTCACGCTTCTTCGTTCACTCATGGCAACCGAGGCAGCCCATCTCGACGTTGTGCCGGCGGTGGCAGTCTTCGCAGTCGCTCATCTTCATGCCTTCGTGCGCCGCACGCCGCAGGCGCGAGATCGAATGCCCCCAGATGTCGCGGCTGTATCCGCTGATGCGGTTCACCTGGTAAAGCCGCACCTGGTCCGACTCGCCGTAAGTCGAATGGCACTCTGTACAGGCCAGGCCGGCCCGCTTCACATGAATCGCGTGCGAAAACCAGACGTTAGCCGGCTGCCGCGCATACACCAGCCACGGAGTCTCGTGTCCCGGCTTGATGAAGTTGTCGACCAAGGTGGCTTCGGCTTTGCTCTCTCCAATCCGTTCGGAGTGGCAGCCCGCGCATTTTTCCATCGCAGGAATTCCGGCGAATACTCCATCTTCGCGAACAGCGTGGCATTCACTGCATTCCGCGACGCCAGACTTTTCCGCATGCGTTTTGTGGCGAAACTCGAGTGGCTGCTGCCGCTGCACATAGAGTGCGCGCGGAAATGCAACCCACCCGGCCACCAGCGCCACGGCCAGCCCGAGTCCGAAGACGAGAGTATTCCGCGACATCTTTATGCCTCCACCGTCCAGCCCCTGTTGGAAAAGAAGTGCTGGAACAAACACACCAGATGCTGCCGCGACAACAACTGCGCGACCCCCCGCACGGGCGAACCGCCATCGCAGCCCGGCGCGTGCGTCTCGTGGATTTCATCGGACAGCCGCCCGCGTTCCTCAGCCTGCCATGCCGCCGCCTGCGGCCCAGAGACCAATCCGGCGCGCGTCCGGCCCGGCAATTCCCAGCCCTCAAACAGCCATCCTGCGCCGTAGGGATCGGCCGTCAGCCTGGTGGGATCACTGCGCACGCGGCTGTTTACTTTCTGAATCATCAGCGGATTCGGAAAGCTCATGGGCCACTCCACTCCATGAACCGTGAGCGCCAGAGCGGGACAATGCGTACCGTGTGCGGTGACGAACGTGATGCCGTCGACGTTCCCGGCCACATCCGCCAGAAATCCATCTATGCCGATGTGGCACATCCCGGATTCCTCGGCGTCCAGCCAGAAGTGATTCGGTGTGTAGAGAAGATGCGCAGGCGCGGCGGTTGCGTGCGGTCGCGCCAGCAACAAGTAGGAATCGCAATAGCGGTAGGTGTTGCTCGTGCAACTTGAGAGTTGCGAATCGCTGAAGGGCACAAGCTTCATGACCGGCGAAACGCCGCAATACTGCACGCGGATTTCTTCCAGATGCGGGCAACAATCCTGTTGCACGCCGTTCTTCGTAACCAACTCGCACTGCGCGTACTGGGCTGAGGCACACCGCCCGCCGTCGGCCGCTCCGGGTCCGTCCAGGATCAACTTCTGCACCGGCGCAGCATGGCAATATCGCGCTCGACCTTCCTTAAGAAATGGGCACGCCATGACTCACTTCCCAGGTTTCTCGTCTGAGGCCTCTGACTCGGAAGGCTCGACTCTCTCGCCTCCGTCTGCCATCGTCAGCCCCAAGCCGGGCACGGACAAGCTGTGCGGTCCGCTATGCAACATCGCCCGCAGTTCCTCATCCAGACTGTTCAGATCAACGCTGCCGTGTTCACGTGCGTGGTGCACCTTGCGGACCACTAGATCCCAGCCCACAGCGCCAAACACTACGAGCAGCGCCAGAAGAGTGATGATGCCCAACGCGAAGTTCGTCATGTTGAGCCAGAATGTCCAATTCTCTCCAGCCATAATCCGGTGACCTCCCTGCCGATAAACTTCACGGCCACCCTGGAAACAGCAATCCAAACACCATCAAGTGAATTCAACAACATACGAGTGATTCGGCCTTGCTGTGCGTAGGGATTCCCGACAACGGTGTAGGGTTCCCCAACAGAGGATGCCGAGAGCATCTAGATTCGCCGTGAGCTATTGAGTCCCACGAAGCCGCCGCAGTTCACGCAAACGATGAGACGACCAGACTCACGCGGATTTGCAGCGAGCCTTAGTTCTTCAATTCCGTCTGCGCTTGCTATTTTGTGAGTGCCGTCGCACCCATGTGTGATTGCGATCACAAGCTCCTTGCTTCGCTCTAGATACAAACGACTTACGGGCCGCTGTTCGCGCAGTCTGACTGTTTTTGATGTGTATTCTCGCGGGCCTAATAGATTCGTAGTAATGATCGGTCATTTGCCGCTTACTAGAATGGCGCGACGCTGTTATGAATCCTAAATGGAACGGCCAATTCTCCTGCTTTGATCTCGTCGCTAAGACCAGCGAGCGCTCCCGCAGCGTGGTGCAGGTACGCGACATCGAGATCGGCGGCAACGATTTCGTTGTGATGGCCGGGCCGTGCGCCGTCGAATCCGAAAGCCAGTTGATGCAGACCGCAGAAGCGGTGGCCGGAGCGGGTGCGCGCATTCTGCGCGGCGGAGCCTACAAGCCTCGCTCCTCCCCGTACGCGTTTCAAGGCCTGGGCGTCGAAGGCCTGAAGATTCTGCGCAAGGCGCGCGAAGCGACCGGACTCGCAATCGTCACCGAAGTGATGAGCGAAGAAGACGTCGACCTGATCGCCGAATATGCCGACATCATGCAGGTGGGCACGCGCAGCATGGAGAACTACGCTCTGCTGGAAGCTCTTGGCCAATGCGGACGTCCGGTTCTGTTGAAGCGCGGCATGACTGCTACTCTGGAAGAACTTCTGCGATCTGCGCAAGTGATCGCCCTGGCGGGCAATTCGCAGGTCATCCTCTGCGAGCGCGGCATCCGCACGTTTGAAACCGCCACTCGCAACACGCTGGACATCGCCGCCGTGCCGGTGCTCAAAGCGGTGTCGCATCTTCCCGTCATCGTGGACCCCAGTCATGCGGCAGGAGTGCGGTCCCTGGTTCCAGCATTGTCGCGGGCCGCTGCGGTCGTGGGTGCGGATGGATTGATCGTGGAAGTCCATCCTTGTCCGGAGCAGGCTCTGAGCGACGGAATCCAGTCGCTCACCTTCGGCGAGTTCCGCCACATGATGCATGACCTTCAGCCTTACCTCGACCTCCAGCAGGAGAGCAGGCAACTTCGTCCACAACTCCTCGCGGTCGGGGGAGCAGACTAGTGGCTTCGCGCTCCATCCTGGCTCTCGTCATTCCGGCCTGCCTGCTGTCGCTGGTTGCCCTCGGACGCACGAGGACCACCGTTGAAGCCTCGCCGGCCGCGGATTCGGCACCATTTCTTTACACCGCTGCAAAACAGTACGAACCGCTGGCGTGGATGCACGGTGAGGATCGCTTCGGTTCCGGCGCGACGATCTTCGTGCGCGACGCACAAGGCAAGCATCCGTTGGTTTCGAGTTTCGCGGCGTCTGCCGATTCTGCAATCTCGTTCGATGGACAGCGCGTGCTTTTCGCCGGGAAGCTCAAAGCTGAAGACCCGTGGCAGATTTGGGAAATCCCGTTCACCGGCGGAGAGCCACGGCGCATTACCTCCGGCAATGAGGACTGCATTCGGCCTCTTTATCTGCCCGAAGATCGCATGGTGTATGCGCGCAGAACCGCAAGGCGATTCGTGATCGAGACCGTGAGCTTGGCTGGCGGAAAGCCGCTGCCCCTTACCTACGGCCCCGCAAACTTCCTGCCGACGGATGTTCTCCGCGATGGGCGCATCATGTTTGAGGCCGCATACCCCCTGGGAGAGGCCGTTCCTGAAATCTACACCGTGTATTCCGACGGCAGCGGGGTCGAGTCGTATCGTTGCGATCACGGCACAGCGCATCACTCCGGCAGGCAAGTTAGTTCAGGCGATGTCGTCTTTGGATCTAGCCATGGCCTGGCAAGATTCACATCTTCGCGGGCACAGGAAGTGAACATTTCTGCACCAGTCGGAGAATACGCCGGAGAAGTCGTCGAGACCCCCGCGGGCGATTGGCTCGTGCCCTGGCGCGCGGACCCTAAAGCTCCGTTTCAACTAATGCTTTGGACTCCAGGCTCTGCTGCACTGCGCCTTGCCGTAGCAGAACAGAACTTCGACACAGTTCAGCCGACGCTGGTGGCAGAGCGCCCAGTGCCGAACCGTCATCCTTCGGGCTTGCACGACTGGCCGAATGCAAACCTGCTCTGTCTGAACGCCTATACCTCGAAATATCAGTTCGCCCCGGGATCCATTCATTCTGTGCGGCTCTACACGCGCGATGGCGCGGGCAATCCCCGGCTGCTCGGCACCGCATCGGTGGAACGCGACGGATCTTTTTTCGTTCAGGTTCCCACCGAGCAACCGCTGCAAATCGAACTGCTGGATGGCGCCGGCAAAACCTTGAAGCGCGAAGCGGGATTCTTCTGGATGCGTCGCGGCGAGCAGCGTGGTTGTGTCGGATGCCACGCCGGTCCGGAAACCTCGCCGGAGAATGCGGTTCCCATGATCCTGCTGAAGTCCACCACGCCGGCCGACCTGACTGGCGCGGCCGTGCAGAACGCTTCGGGAGGACACTAGCGTGACTAACCGAATTCTCGGATTCCTTCTGCTGTCCTCTTCCTTGCTGGCGCAAGCGCCGCAAGCGGCTGCGCCGAGCACGATCCGATTCGAGGACGCCACCCCTAAGTCCGGCATTCAGTTCACGCACAGCTTCGGCGCACGGCAACTCGGCTCTTTACTGGAGAGCACCGGCTCCGGTTGCGCCTGGTTCGATTACAACAATGACGGTCTGCCTGATCTCTATGTGGTAACCGGCAAGCCGCTTGAGGATGGGATGCATCCTTACCCGCTCAAGCAGCCGCCCGCAACGCCCCCGCACAACCATCTCTACCGCAACAACGGCGACGGCACCTTCACCGATGTCACCGACCAGGCTGGTGTGGCGGCGAACATTTACGGCACGGCGGCAATCGCGGCCGACTTCGATAACGACGGCTTTGTCGACCTCCTCGTCACCGGCTACGGACGCGCGATTCTCTACCGCAACAAGGGCGACGGTACCTTTGAAGACGTGACTGCAAAGGCCGGTATCAAGGTCGACGGATGGTCGATCAGTTCCGCCTGGCTCGATTACGATCGCGACGGTTGTGTGGACTTGTTTGTCGGGCGCTACGTGAAGTTCGACCCCAAGTACCGCAATTTCTACCCCGCCGACAACTATCCCGGCCCGCTCGACTATGCCGCCGACACGAATCGTCTCTACCACAACAATTGCAACGGAACATTTACCGACGTGACCGACAAGTCCGGAATCGGCGCTTACAAGGGCCGCACCATGGGTGTGACTGCGGCGGACTTTGACAGCGATGGCTTTCCCGACATCTACGTCGCCAACGACAAGACCGAAAATTTTCTCTTCCACAACAAGCATGACGGCACGTTCGAGGAACTCGCCGGCGATCTAGGAGTGGCGTATGGCCAGAACGGGGAGAGCACCTCGGCCATGGGCCCGGTGTTTGCCGACATCGATGGTGATGGTCGACTTGATCTCTGGGTGACGGACTCCAAGTACAACCGGCTCATGCGCAACGCCGCGCCGAATGGATTCGAAGACATCGGCCCCAGTTCCGGCATCTCGCAGGCTACCGCGCAGTACGCGAGTTGGGGCAGCGGCATCTACGACTTCGACAATGATGGCTGGCTCGACATTCTGGTCTTCCACGGCGGGCTAGTTCACATGGTCCCGCAAGAGCAGTCGTTGTTTCGAGGGTTGGGAAACGGAAAGTTCGCTGATGTCTCCCGCGATGCGGGCCCGGTGCTTGAAGTGAAGACGGTTTCTCGTGGCGCCTGCTTTGCCGACTACGACAATGACGGCAAAGTCGACGCTTTCGTCGTAAACCTCGGAGCACCCGCGACCCTGCTGCACAACGTTACCCAGAACGGCAATCACTGGCTGACCGTGAAGTTGAAGGGAAAGAAAAGCAATCGCGACGGTATTGGAGCGCGCCTGGAACTGCTGTCTGCCGGACGCAAACAGATCGCAGAACGCACTGCGGGATCAAGCTATCTCTCGCAAGACGACGGCCGCGTCCACTTCGGCTTAGGCGCCGCCACCAAGGCCGACAAACTTACCATCCACTGGCCCAGCGGGCAAGAACAGGTTCTGGAGAATCTTTCCGCGGATCGCGTCCTCACGGTGGAGGAACCGTAGATGCCTGCGCGCACCATATCGTGCACGAGCTTTCGGCGGACAGTGAAAGTCATTGCCCTTTTCGCCATGGCTCTGCTGGCGGTCGCAGCCAAGCCCGCAGCCAAACAGTCCGCGGCAATTCCGAAGGAACGCTATCTATCACCGATCGAGATGGCATCTTCTCCGGACGGTCGCTTGCTCTACGTCGTCTGCCAGGACAGCGACGAAGTGCGAGTCGTCGATGTGCAATCCAGCAAAGTCATCAGCAGCGTCCCGGTCGGCCGTATGCCACGCGGAATCGCATTGTCCCCCGATGGCCGTCAGCTGTACGTGACGAATGCCTGGTCCGACACCGTGTCGGTAATCGACACGGCGGCGCTGCAAGTCGTGCAGACGTTGCCCACTGGCTCGGAGCCGAGCGGAGTCGTTTCTGACACCAACGGCACCACACTCTACGTCGCCAATCGCTTAAGCGGCGATGTGTCAGTCATTGACGTCAAGAGCGGGCTAGAAACCAAACGGCTCCTGGCAGGACGCGGCGCCAGCTACCTGGCATTGTCTCCGGACGGAAAGTGGATCTATTGCACCCACATTTACCCGAATGCCGGGACCCCTCGAACGCAGCCGAATTCGGAAATCACGGTCATCGATACTGCGCGGCAGACCGTCGTCGAGCGCAAGCCCCTGCACAATGTTGCTGGTGTGTTTCACGTGGCGCTGTCGGCGGATGGCCGGCTGGGCGTGGCCGCGCAACTCCGGCCCAAGAATCTGATCCCCCTGGCACACGTCGAACACGGCTGGGCGTTTGGCGATTCTCTGACTCTGTTCGGGCAGGATGTTGGCGGAACCGTCCAAATTCCAATCGACGAACTCGACCGCTACTACGCCTTGCCGTGGGGCGTCGCAATCGCGCCAGACAAGTCCAAGATCTTCCTGACCACGGCGGGATCACAGAGTGTCACCGTCATTGACGTTTCCCGTCTCCTGAATACGGTGCGGGCGCGACGACAGCCTTTTGTCAACGATCTTTCAGCCTCCGCGGACTATGTGCTGGCAAGAATTCCCGTGGGCCACAATCCGCGAGGAGTTCTGCTTTCGCCAGACGGCAAGCATCTGTATGTCGCCAACCGCCTGGACGACAACCTCGCAGTCATCGATACGGCCACGCTCCACGTTGGGTCGACAATCGACCTCGGCGGACCGAAGACCGTCGATGCTCTTCGCCGTGGCGAACGCCTCTTCTACACCGCCGCCTTCGCCTTCCAAGGACAGTTCGGCTGCGCCAACTGCCACCTCGATGCCACCATCGACGGCCTGCAGTGGGACCTTGAACCCGACGGCTTCGGTAAAGACATCGTCGATAACCGATCGCTGGAGAATCTCGCAGGCACCGAACCTTTCAAGTGGAACGGCGGCAACGCCGACATGCCCACGGAATGCGGCCCGCGCACAGAGAAATTCTTTTTTCGCTCCCAGAGCTTCAATCAGCAGCAACTGACCGATCTGGTGACTTTCGTCTTCTCGCTCTCGTATCGCCCCAACCGCTACCGGACTCCCAATGGAGAGTTGACGCCTGCGCAAGAACACGGCAAGGCGATCTTTGAGCGAACCAAGTACAAGAACGGCAAACCGATTCCCGACTCGAATCAATGTGCGACGTGCCACAGCGGCCCCAAGTACACCAACCAGCAACAAGTGGACGTCGGCACCGGCAGGCCCGCAGACCGCTCGCCCGTGGTCGATGTGCCCCAACTTTCCGACGTGGCCTATTCCGCACCCTACCTGCACGATGGTTCGGCGCGATCGCTGGAAGAGATTTGGACCGTGTTCAACCCCAAGGATACTCACGGCGTGAGCAACGATCTCACCAAGGACGAATTGAACGATCTCATCGAGTACCTGAAAACGCTATGAAACCGAGAATCTGGTTTGCGACACTGGCACTACTCAGCATGGCCTCCCTGGCCACCGCGCAGGACATGCCACTTTTCCGTTGGGAGAACTTCACCACGGCAAACGGCCTCCCCGACAACCACGTCTTCTGCGTACTCGTAGACGGGAAACGCATCTGGGCCGGGACCGAAAACGGACTAGGCCTATACGAGAATGGCGCCTGGAAGATCTTTCGCCCCGCCGAGGATTCGAAACAACAAAGCTTGGCGCACCAGGCCGTGCTCTCTCTTGCGCTCGATAAGCGCACCGGAGACGTGTGGGCCGGCACCATGGGCGGCCTGAGCCGTGTGTCGGCTGGACGCATCGACACCTTCACCCAACTCACCTCCGGCTTGAGCAACGACATTGTCTACGGAGTGGGCGTGCAAGGCGATTTCGTCTGGACAGCGACGGCCGCCGGCGCCAGCCGCCTGAACACACGCACTGGCCAATGGGCTCTGTTCAACGAACGTAATACGCCCATGTATGAAATCTGGACCTACGCCGTCAGTCCTGCGGACGACAAAGTCTATTACGCGGTATGGGGAGGTGGAGTGCTCGAGTACGACGTGAAGACCGAGCGCTGGAAGGATTACAACGATCCCGACGGAGAAACCGAACTCGTTCTGATGAAGGATCAAGGCCTGATTCACGAGATCACAACTTCCGTCAGCTACGTGGACAGAATTCTGTGGGTCGCGACCTATTTCGGCGCCAGCCGCTACGATGGCCGCTACTGGCACAACTTCCTGCAGAAAGACAGTGGCCTGCCCAGCAACTTTCTCAGCCAGATCAAGGGCATCGACGCCAATCGCGCCTGGTTCTCCACCGACAAAGGCCTGGCCTACTACGACGGCACGAACTGGGCCGTGTACCGTCCCGCGCTCGATACGCACAAGCCTGAAATGCTGGTGCGCGATGCGGCCGGCACAGTGAAAAAGATTCCGGTACAAAGCGCCCCAGCACACAACTATGTTCTTGGCGTCGACTTTCAGGGCGACGATATCTGGGTCGCCACTGCCAAGGGATTGAGTCACGGCATTCGCCAGAAGAGTTCCGTCGAAACCGCACAAGTTTTGAGCACGCACAAGACGACACGTAAGAAATAAAACGATCAGGAGCCATGCAAATGAATGTTCAGGAGTTATTCGCGGAAGTGGCCACAGCGCCTGTTGTGAAGCGGGCAATCACCAATCATTCAGCGCTCAACGAAGCCTACGACTACGGCAGCGCCTTTTCCCGGGGCATGCGAATTGATTTGAACGGCCTCACCATTCTGCTGATCTCGGGCACTGCCAGCATCGACGACGCGGGCCGCACCGTACACGTTGGAGACCTTCGCGCCCAACTCCGGCGCACCTTCGACAACATTACCAAGTTGCTGGCCGCCGAAGGCGCGACCTGGCATGACATCGTTCGCACGACTTGCTACCTCCGCGACATTGAGCGCGACTACCAGGCCTTCAACGAAGAGCGGACAGCCTTCTACAAAGAGCAGGCACTCGACCCACTGCCGGCGTCCACTGGAATTCAAGCGATTCTCTGCCGCCCCGATCTGTTAGTCGAAATTGAAGCGATTGCCATGTTCCGGCGGGAAGTGCCTACGGAGTAACCATGCGTCTCGTGAGTGTTTCCGTCGTATCTGTGGCGCTGGCTGCGGTGCTGGCTAGCGCTGCGTGGGCCCAGACGTCCGCTCCCTGTGCGTGCGGCCACAATCCGCCGGGCCCACCCGCGCCCCGTTCCCTCAAGCCCTACACGGGCGCGCCGGAAGACCTGCGTCCGTTCTCGAAGTTCACCACTCCCTATTACGAGTACTATCAGGACCTCGTCGAATACAACGGCGCCGCCCGCGATGTCCCCGATCCTGACCTCAAGGATCTCAGCGAGATTCGTATTGGCTTTCTGGCTCCGCTCTACGACCACCCTGATCAGGTGCTCGGGAACCGCATGCTGAATGGGGCAAAAATGGCTATTGACGAGGCCAATGCTGTCGGCGGATATGGCGGTAAGCCTTTTCGCCTCGTGACCCACAACGACTATGACAACTGGCAGATGAGCAAATCTGCGACTGTGGGCGCTTCGAAAGATTCCGCCATCTGGGGCGCCGCCTCGAACGATGCTGTCAGGATGATTTATGACGACAAAGTTTGGGCAATGTTTGGTTCCATTAGCTCCGAGTCCACCCACATCGCTCTTCGCCTCACACTGAAAGGTGAGACTCCGCTGGTGAACAGCGCGTCCACCGATCCCACGATTCCGGAAACTATCATCCCGTGGTACTTCACCGATATTCAAGACGATCGCGTTCAGGGTTACACGCTGGCGCGGCACATCTACACCGACTTGGGCTTTAAGCGGGTCGCCATTCTGCGGGTGAATGATCGCTACGGCCGCTTCGGGGTCATCAAGTTCCGCGACGCGTCGCGGCGCCTCGGCCATCCCGTGGTGATCGAGCAGAAATTCATGCCGGGCGACACCGACTACCGTCGCCAACTTCAAGTGATCGAAGACTCCCGCGTCGACGCCATCGTGCTGTGGACTGACATCGGCCCTGCCTCCAAGATCCTGCAGCAAATGCAGGAACTGGGCATGAAGCAGCGCGTTTTCGGCAGCCATCGCACCATCGGCGATGAACTCGTCAAGCTCGCGGGCCCCGCAGCCGAGGGTTTCGAGGCCGTCTTCCCCTACGATCCAAATCGCACCGACCCGGCTTGGCAGGAATTCATCGCCCGCTTCGAAGCTCGTTTCCACGAGAAGCCGGATCACTTTGCTGCCCTCGCCTACGACGCGATGAAAATCCTGCTCGATGCTATCTGCCGTGCAGGCCTGAATCGAGGCCGGATCCGTGACGCCCTGACCGCAACCGAAACTTACAAAGGCGTGACCGGCGACATGGTTTTCGATCCCAACTGCAAAAACATCGCGCCTCTGTTCCTCGCTCACGTGCACAACGGGGCCATCGAGTATCACCGCATCACCATGGAAAAACCATACGCTCGAGTGGGCGAGAACGGCGTTCAGTTCGCGGGGCCGAAAGTGCCTGACGAGAATGCAAGCAACCTGAGAATTGGCATCTTCGGTCCTCATGCTGACGAACTCGTGCGATCCCCCGAAACAATTCGCATGCTGAGCGCGGTCAATAGCACCGGCAAGCACCTTTCGCTGATTGCAATTCCGTCCGAAACTTCGTGGGGCAAGGCCTCCGACGATCTTGTGAAGGCTGTCTACCAGGAACACGTACTGGCTCTGATTGCACTCGACCGGCCCTCCAGTCACCTCGCCGAACAGATTGCGGTGAAGTCATTCGTCCCCGTCGTGGCCATTTCTTCCGACCACGCTCTCACTTCCACCAATATCCCCTGGATCTTCCGCCTGCCCGAGGGCACTCCTCTGCAGCAGGCTTTACGCTGCCTGTCCGCGGCGATCGAACAGGCTGGACCGAACCGGGCTGGTATCCGCGAGTCTCTAGCCTCTGGAAGACCCTTCGCTGGGGTCCGCTTTGAGTCAACAGGCGAACTCACCAAATAGTGGGCCACTGCACCCTTGTCGCCCGTTGGCCTGACCGGTGTCCATCAGCCCAATCCGCCTTCCAGCGTGCCTTCCCGGCGATTGCGGCGCGGATCTGCAGGGCCACAAAGGGAATACAGTAGAGAGCGAAAATCATATAAAATGCTGGGGCCCTGTCTCACTGGGCGCGCCATGGATACCACGGGATCGCCGAAAAAACTGGCCGGCCGCTACGAGGTGAGGCAGATCCTCGGGCAAGGCGGGATGGGCCTGGTCTATCGCGCTTACGACACCGTCGTCCGCCGCGAAGTCGCCGTCAAGACAATTCTCGATATTCCCGATCTCGCTTGGCGAGTTTCAGTCATTACCTCGACCTGAACCTCCACTAGTGTGTGTGCGTGAGAATTAAATCTTTGAGAGAGCGGTGCCACGAAACTGCAAGAGAGGTGCAACGAACCTGCAACAGAGGTGCAAAGAACCTGCGAGAGAGCGATGCCGCGAAACTGCCAAACTCCAGCCGCGAAGCGGCGAAAGAATGCAGCCCACGGCGTAAGCCGTGGGTGGCGAGAGCGGGAAATGCGCAAGCCCCGGAGGGGCGACAGAATAGCTAGAAGACAGACTCCGGAGGACGGCACAGGCAATCCCGTACACTTTAGAAGGCCCATCTCGCGCGGTTTTGCCGTCAACTGTTCCAGCGCAAACTCCAAAAGAGACACAAGAGAAATGACCGATCGCAACAGCCCGAGAGTTCGAGTGATTGACTCCCACACCGGCGGCGAGCCGACGCGGGTGGTTGTCAGCGGAGGTCCTGATCTCGGGAACGGGCCGCTGGCCGAGCGACTGGAACGCTTTCGCCGTGAGCACGACAATTTTCGATCCGCAGTCGTTAACGAGCCGCGGGGCTCCGACGTTATGGTCGGGGCATTATTGTGCGAACCTGTCGATCCTTCCTGCGCTGCTGCCGTGATCTTCTTTAATAACGTGGGTTACCTCGGTATGTGTGGGCACGGGACCATCGGTCTCGTGTCGACCCTGTCCTTTATGAAGCGGATCGACCCCGGGGAGCACCGCATCGAGACTCC